>JANNSW010000286.1:0-5784 GCA_031403055.1 Hyphomicrobiaceae bacterium
TTGAGCCGGATCATGCTGATCTGCTCGATCTCGATCAGGCGCCGTCCCTTGAGCCTCGAGAAGCATCGGCTCACGGTCTCGATCGTGAGCCCGAGGAAATCGGCGATATCGGTCCGTGTCATCGGCAGCCTGATGGTCGAGCGATCGCGGCCTCTCGCCTCGTTGCGGCGCGATAGCATCATCAGGAAAGCCGCCAGCCGCTCGATCGCCCCACGCTGACCGACGCAGAGCAGATGCTCGCGTGTGGCCGCCAACTCGCCTGAGAGTGCCTGATAGAGCCTGAGCGCCAGCATGGCATCGCGCTCGGCCATCTGAAGCAGATGGGCGAGGGAGACGCATTGGAGCCGGGTCGTGACGATGGCTTGGGCGTTGTAGGTCGCAATGGAGGCTGAGCCCAGCCCAATCAAGTCCCCCTCGAGCGCGAACCCGACGATCTGGCGACGGCCATCGGCCAGCACTTTGTAAAGGTAGGCGGCGCCTGAGAGGACCTTGTAGACGTGGGTCTTGACGTCGCCTTCCGTGAACAGATGCGCCTTGGCTTTGATGCAACGAAGGCTCGCATTGGCGAACTCGGTCCCGGTGCCGCTCGAGCGCTCGAGGTTGCGGTCCATGGTTGTGCGGAGCGCTGCAAGCCCGGAGGCTGTCCGCGACGTCTCGAAACCCGGCACGTCTGCTTGCATCATCGTGTTCACGTTCCGAGGCCCCCTGGCTGGTGAGCTGCCGGCACGCCAACGGCATGCTTGCCAGACGTAACCGCGTACGAGCCGGCCGGGTTCCGTGGTGGAGAAAAAATACCGCCCTCGGCCTCGGACAGGCGGGGCGACCTTGCGCGGCATGGTGCCGGGCGGGGTGATGGTCGCGCCGGTCAATTGCAGGTCCTTGTAGATGAGTTGGCGCAGGTCGAAGCGCACGTCGGGACCGGAGATGGCGCCTGAGGTCGAGTAGCGGCCCCCTGGCGCAACGCATTGACCAGCGGCATGAACATAATCCCGCCCACGACACGAGCGCGACCTCGACCGGGTCGCCGGCCTCGCGGCGGATCGCGGTTGCCAGATCTGGCGTCTCGCGATCGATCACAGCGTTGGCGCCGAGGTCCCGCAGCAGCTTCTCCTTGGCTTTCGAGGCGATGACGACGGTCTCGCCGGGGCGGAGGCCCGTCCGCTGGACGAGGTTCTCGGCCGAATGCAGCACGCAAGGAAAGGTCGCAAGCTCGGGGTCACTCTCGAAAGGAAATGTCGATAGCTCGAGGCTGCCATCCGCGGTCACAACGATCTGATCCTCGGGCTTCACTCCCTCGATGGTGTCGGGTCCGGCGACGTAGCTCTCCACCGACAGCACCATGCCTTCCTCCAGCACGTCGTCGCCAGCGCCAGACTCGTAGTCCTCGCTCGGGCGCGGACGGCGGCAGGATTGTCACGTCCCGGCCGCAGCCGCTAATCCGACTATCAGCTCCACGGCCACTCGGCGCCGTCTCGCCGAGCTACTGCAACCGCTGCAGCAGATAGATGACGATCGGCAGCGTGAGCGCGCCTGCGAGCATCTGCGCCGTGATCATGTTGGCCATCAGCGGCGCGTCGCCACCGAGCTTCCTTGCCAGCACATAGGAGGACGCTGCCGTCGGCACCGCGCCGCAAATGACGGCAAAGGTGCGCGTCTCCCCGGTCACGCCCGCAAGGGTCAGCGTCGCAAAGAAGACGACCGGCATCAGCATCAACCGGAAGACGATGCCAAACAGCAGAGCGCCGCGCTCGCCGCGCGTCTGCAGCGGCCGCAGCGCCGCGCCGATGGTGAGCAGGCTCAGGCCGAGCGCGCCGCCCGCCAGATGCCCGAGCGCGTCGTCGAGCGGCGCGGCCAGCCCGATGCCGGTCGCATTCAGCGCGGCGCCCATCAAACAGGCGATGATGAAAGGGTTGGCGACAATCTGGCGCATCAACCGTGGCCGGACCTCGGACGGCCGCTCGCCCCAGCGCAACAGCACCAGCACACTCATCACGTTGAGGACCGGCACCAGGCTCGCGAGCCCGATCGCGACCACCCCGATCGCCTTGGTTCCATAGAGCGCCGTCACGATCGCGAGTGCGACAAAGCCGTGCCAGCGGGTGGAAGCCTGGAACAGGCTGGTATAGGCCGGATCGGAAATCGCGAGCCTTTGCGTCAGCAGCGGTTTCAAGGCGATCAGCAATAGTCCGGCGACGACGAGCGCCGCCAGGTACCCCGCAACCAGCGCGCCGATATCGAGCGTGCCGAAGTCGCGCGTCGCCAGCTCCCGCACGATCAGGGCGGGAAACAACAGATAGTAGCAGATGTGCTCGAGCGCCGACCAGCCGGCTTCCTCGAGCGTGGCGAGCCGATAGAGCACGTGCCCGAGCCCGATCACGAGCACGACCGGGAGCAGCGCGGCGAGGATCTGGAGCATGGGGCACGCAGGGGCGTGGGGAGGGCGGGGACCGGGATGGCCGGGTGAGTGCCGCACTTCTACGCACAACCCGGCCATTCCCCCAACACTTCCCTCGCGTCCCGAGCCCGCAATTCCGACCTGCGATCACGCCCATCATCGCTCAGCCGTGATTGTTCGTGCTCTGGCCCGCCAAACGCATGCGCTCGGCGAGGGGCAGCGCCACAGTGCCCGGCTCGAGGTTGTATCCTGGTCGATCTCCCGCCACGCTACCAAGCGGGATTGCCCTCCGCCTTCAGCCCGTCGAGCACAGGATCCCCGCCACGTTGTCGCCGAGCCAGGCCTGCAGCCGCGCCGCGGCGGCGGTGTCGAGCCTGAGGCCGAGCTTGGTGCGGCGCCAGAGGACATCGGTTGCCGTCCGCGCGAGCTCGTGGCGCACCAGATAGCGGACCTCGCGCTCGCTCAAGCCGGCGCCGAACTGCAAACCGAGGTCCTCCAGACGGCTGGCGCCCGACAGCATCCGTCCTGCCGAGGTACCGTAGGTTCTGGCGAGCCGCCAAGCCGTCTCGCGTGCGATGAAGGGGTAGTCGGCGATCAGAGTTGCGACTTGCCCATCGAAGCCATCGACGGCAAAGTCGCCGCCCGGCAGCGGCGCTGTTCCCGTCCAGCTCGCGCCGCCGGTCGGCAGGTGCGGACTGAGCTTTGCGAGCACCTGCTCGGCGAGGCGGCGATAGGTCGTGATCTTGCCGCCGAAGACATTGAGAAGGGCGGGCTCGCCGGAGCTGGTATCGAGCTGCAGCACGAAATCGCGCGTCGCTTCCTGCGCTGCTCCCTCGCCCTCGTCGTAGAGCGGACGGACGCCCGAGTAGGACCACTTGACGTCGGCAGTTGCGACCGGCTTGGCGAAATAGGCGCTGACCGCCTGGCAGAGATAGGCGACCTCGTCGTCGGTAATGCGGGCGTCGCCGGGATCGCCCGCATAGTCGATATCGGTTGTGCCGATCAGTGTGAAGTCGCGCTCGTAGGGAATGGCGAACACGATCCGCCGGTCGGCGTTCTGAAAAATATAGGCCCGATCGTGCGCGAACAGGCGCGGCACGACGATGTGACTGCCCTTGACGAGACGGACCTTGGCGGGTGCGCGCGATTGGATGCGGCTGCCGATCAGCTCCGCGACCCACGGCCCGGCTGCGTTGACAAGCACTCTGGCTTCGATTGCGGTCTGCTTTCCACTGCCGGCCTCGCGGAGCTCGACACGCCAATGGTCGCCCTCGCGCTCGGCAGCAACCACCTCCGTGCCTACGCGAATTTCGGCGCCGCGCGCAGCCGCATCGACAGCGTTCAGAACGACCAGCCGCGCATCGTCGACCCAGCAGTCCGAGTACTCGAACGCGCGTGTGTATCGCGGCTGCAGCGGCTCGCCCGCCGGATCGCGCCTGAGATCGATCTGGCGCGAGGCGGGCAGCAGCCGCCGGCCACCCAGATGGTCGTAGAGGAAAAGACCGAGTTGGATCAGCCAGGCGGGCCGCAACTCGCCATGGTGGGGCAGCACGAACCGCAGCGGCCAGATGATGTGCGGCGCGATCCCGAGCAGCACCTCGCGCTCCAGCAGCGCCTCGCGCACCAGCCGGAACTCGTAGTGCTCGAGATAGCGCAGGCCACCGTGAATGAGCTTGGTCGAAGCCGACGAGGTGGCACCCGCGAGATCGCCCTGCTCGGCGAGCAACACCGAAAGGCCGCGGCCCGCCGCATCGCGCGCGATCCCGCAACCATTCACACCGCCGCCGATGATCGCTATGTCGTACACATCTCTGCCAGAACGAGGCCGGCGACCGCGATCGCCGGGCTAGGCCGCATGGAGCTCGAAAACGCAATGCATGGGCGCTCGCGAGCAGCAAGCGAAACTAATCGCGCTTTATCGAAAATTCAAGCCGTGTCCGCCAACTCGACCCTGACACCGCTCTCGTTGCAGATCGCGGCAAGGCGCGGGGGCGGCATCTCGTTGGTGACGAAGCAGTCGAGGTCGGAGAGGTGGCCGATACGCACGGGCGCGGTGCGCTCGTATTTGAGGCTGTCGGCGACGAGCATGGTCTGGCGGGCCGAGCCCATGATGGCGCGCGCGACTTTCACCTCGCGATAGTCGTAGTCGAGCAGCGTCCCGTCCTCGTCGATCCCCGAGGTGCCGATGATGGCGTAGTCGACCTTGAACTGGCGGATGAAATCGACCGCCGCCTCGCCGACGACGCCGCCGTCGGCGGGACGCACGACGCCGCCCGCCACGATCAGCTCGATGTCGGGATTGCCCATCAGGATGTTGACGACGTTGACGTTGTTGGTGATGACGAGCAGGCCCTTGCGGCCGCGCAGCGCGGTTGCGACCTGCTCGGTCGTGGTGCCGATGTTGATCAGGATCGAGCAATGGTCGGGGATGAGGGAGGCGGCCTTCATGCCGATCCTGCGCTTTTCATCCGGTGCGATCTGGCGGCGTGCCTCGTAGCCGAAATTGGCGACGCCCGAGGCGAACACCGCCCCGCCGTGGAAGCGCTGCAGTAGGCCGCGCTCGCACAGGTCGTTCAGGTCTTTTCGGATGGTCTGGGGTGTGACGCTGAAGCGGCCGGCGAGCGATTCCACATCGACCCGGCCCGCCTCGCGTGCCAGGATGACGATGTCGTGCTGGCGCGGCGTGACAGCCAGCGTGGCAAGGGCTTTGTTCATGCGGCGTTTCGGCCAACCGGCTGCTCGGGAGCGAGCCCGCACGATAGTCCCGGTCGCCCCGCCTGCCAAGCCTAGAAAGCGTCCCGCTTTCCAATTGACATTCGTTTTGGTTCGTTCGATAGTCTTAACGCTCTCTTAAAACATGGGAGGAAAACCAATGAAGAGACACCTCACGACCGCACTCGCGGTCGCGGCGGTCGCTGCTTTCGCCAGCCCAGGCTTTGCCGGCATGGACGAAGCGAAGAAGTGGGTCGACAGCGAGTTCCAGCCCTCCGCCCTCTCCAAGGACGATCAGATCAAGGAGATGGAGTGGTTCGTCAAAGCCGCCGAGCCATTCAAGGGCATGGAGGTCAACGTGCTGTCGGAAGGTGTTCCGACGCATACGTATGAATCGACCGTGCTGACGAAGGCCTTCGAGGAAATCACCGGCATCAAGGTGAACCACCAGATCCTGGGCGAAGGCGAGGTGGTGCAGGCCGTGCAGACGCAGATGCAGACCAACCGCAATCTGTATGACGCCTACATCAACGACACGGACCTGATCGGCACCCACTCGCGCCTGCAGTCCGCAACCAACCTCACCGATTGGATGGCTGGCGAAGGCAAGGACGTGACGTTGCCGACGCTCGACGTCGATGACTTCATCGGCAAATCCTTCACCACTGGCCCCGACG
>JANNSW010000287.1:0-16130 GCA_031403055.1 Hyphomicrobiaceae bacterium
CACGACCCCCAAATCCCCATAGCGCTCGCGGCGCCTTCGGGTGCCCACTCGCTCGCGGGTTCCTTCCCTGGAGGCTTCCGTACGTCGGCCCCCGTGTGCGAGGATACGCTTGCGACGGGCCGACATCCGGAACCCTTCACAAGGGGAGACATCGTCCTCGCGACGGGCCGATGCTTGCGGTCCGTCGGCTCTATGGTAGGGTAGCCGAAAGTCGGGGAGGTCGCGGACCGACGCGTTTGACCCGAACCTGCCCTGATCAGTTGCAGCATGCTTGGCACGGTGGCGAGAGCCCCACAGAGTTTCCGGAAGTCGGCGTCTCCCCAGCTAGTGCACTGATTGCGACATGGACCGTCCACCCCGTTCACGTTGCCACACGGCAGCATTCTGGTAGGGTAGCGAAAGGTCGGGTGGCCGACGAGGATCGACGTGATCCGGAGCGTCCTAAGGGTCTCGGATCGTACCCGGTACGTCTGGCCTCAGTGATCCGCTCGCACCCACCGAGTCTGCGACCAGCCTCGCGCAGGAGCAGCATGCCCAGTGAGCTTGCGGTAGAAACTAAGGCGTCCTGCTAACAACGAGCTGCACAGTCTTGCCAAGATAGTCGGCCGTCAGACGCCGCACGGGGTCCTCCGCGCCACCTGCGACCGTCGCGGTGACAAAGCTGAAGCGCTCGTCCCCGAAATACCGACCGTCATCGGTGAAACCGACGAAGCCGTCGCCGTTATCCTCGAAATACAGGCGGGCGACTTGTTGCGACTGGTGAACCGACCACAGGCGCACCGAACGGTCCTCGCTCGACGAGACCAATTGCTCGGAGTTGCCAACAAAGCTGACAGATTCGACATCGGCCGTATGGCCGTTCAGTCTTGCCACCGGCTTTAGCGATTTGAGGTCCCAGACGAGTACGCTCTTGTCGCCGCCGGCGGACGCGAGCAGCCCCCCGTCGGGCGCGATGGCGACCGTTAGCAGGTAGTTGAGATGCCCCTCGAGCGTGACTGGCGCCTGATTCAGATTGTCCGGATTCCAAATCCGGATCCGGCGGTCTTTGCTACCCGTGACGAGTTGCCGGCCATCTGGGGTGAAGACGACGTCGAAGATCGAGCTCGCGTGCGCCTGCACGGTCTGGCGCTGGCCCTCGGGGAAGCGGATGCTCAACTTGCCGTCGCCACCCGCTGAGACGAAAGTGCCGTCGCCCTTCGGGCTGTAGGCGACCGCCAGGATCGGGCCGCTATGAAACACCGCATTGGTAATCTGGCGGTTCCGCTTCAGATCCCAGGCCAGGAGCCGTCCTGTGCGATCGCCAGCAAGTAGATACTTCTCAGGCTGCGCCGGATTGATCCGTGCGCTGTAGGCTTGACCGCCGGCTCCAACACTCACCTCCCGCAAGAGGTCTCCCGTCGCGACGTCCCAGTACCTGATCGCACCGTCACGCCCTGCCGTCAGAAGCGTCGAGCCGTCGGGCGAGAAGTCGATGTCGCTGACCCGCCCGCCATGGGCCTTGAAGGAGCGCATGACGGCGAGTGTTGCCATTTCGAGGATCCGCACCCGGCCATCTTCGCCACCGAAGGCGAGCAGCCTGCCATCCCGGGATGCCCGCACCTCGCGGATGAGCGCGGCATTGCGCGCCTCGACAATGAACGTCCCCGTTGTTTGCTTGGGTCGCCGGATTTCCGTGGTCCCCTCATTCGCCTCTCCGCTGCTGGCACCGGCTGCGGGATCGGGCGCGGTGGCTGTGGCAGCGTCGCCCGCCCGTGTGACAATCTGTGTGCGCTCCACTGCTATGTCGGTAGGATACAACTCCTGATAGAGTGCGGCGATGCGCTCAAATTCCGCCTCGTAGCGCTCGTCAAACCCGGCCGTGTTTGCAAACTGGAATCGCGCGAGCATGCCCGAGATTCGCTGTGGAATCTGCGATCCCCGTGTCTTTACCGCGACATATTGTGAAACCAGCGTCAGCATACCGTCGACATCGAGGTCGGGCGTGGCAATAAAGCGATCGAGGCCCTCCGCGAACGGGCTAAGGTCGCCCTCGCCGTCGAGCGCCTTCTTGCCCGAGCTCGCTGAGAACACGATCATGGTATTGCCCGGTCGGCCCTCCATGTAGCCAGCACCGACCCCAACGGCATCGGCGAACTCTGGACTCCCGGCGGCTAGCGCAGCCCTAAGTCGATCTGCGAGCGGATTGTCGCGGCAGGCATCCCAGAAAATCAGGGTCGTGCGGGCGACGTTCTCAATCCGCTGGATGATATCGTCGAGTGGATGGGTCTCGATACCGATGGCACGCAGATCCTGCAACCGCGCATCAACACCGACAAGGAAGTTCGTGCCGTTGTACTGCAGGCCGTGTCCAGCATAGTAGAACAGAGCGTCCGATTTGTCGGTGAGGTTCGCCTCGAACTGCGCGAGCACTCTGGCGACACTCTCAGCGCCGAGGTCGGTCGCCAATGTCACAGCGAACCCGAGCTGCTCAAGCCGGCCTGCGAGGAGCCTCCCATCGTTGACTGGATTGTGCAAGACAGACGTGTACAGATAGCCCGAGTTCGCGATGATGAGCGCTTGGCGCTTGGCAAGGCATGTCTGCGGCGCCACGGCAACTAACACCGCAGCGAAGATGAACAGGCTCAATGTGTTCAGCCAACGCATACCCTTTTCTGCCACTGCTTGCGCTTGCAGCCAAGCGATTCTACTCCGCAACCGATCGTGTGCCACCGACCGGTCCCTCGCTTGATGTGCCCGACTTGCACCACGGCCAATACCACGGGCACCGGTCGGGCCGTGCATAGGCAGACACCGTCCCCTCATAGGGGCCAATGATATCGTGCGTGGTGCCGGCGGGACGCTTCAGCAGCTTGAGCATGGCACCCTCAGGCACACTCACTCTCGCCTCGTCGGGAAGAGTGCTACCGACCGAGTATGAGGTGGTCGTGGAAGCGACGACCAGGATGTCTGCCAAAGACGCGGATGAGGAGATCAGCAGGCTGCCGAACACAGCAGCGGCGCCTGCAAATGCTGTTCGTGCACACGTCATCTCAATTCGCCCTCCCTGCAGTCAGCAATCTGCGCCCTTTGCTGAAAAGAGCATCTGCATAATGACCACCCCACAGGCCGACGACCCAAGCCGAGAATGCAGAGGCAGAGGGGAGTATCAGGTTCCACAGAGCGAATACAAGCGTTCCCGATGCGACGAGCACTGCGAGCCCCGCAATCCAGACAAGGAATTCGTAGCGCTTCAGCCGGTAGCGGTGACCAAGCCAGTAGCCCAGTCCCGCCAGCGCTACGAGTAGCGCCAGCTCTTCGCTACGTGACAGCGTGCGCAACGACCGGCCGTCCAATAGCTGGGCAAGGATCTGGGCATGGATCAACACGCCCTGCATCCGGGCGCCGTCGACAACTGAGAAAGGGGTCAGATGCCCGTCGCGGTCGATGAAGTCACCACCGACGAGGACAATGCGATCCTTGAGTGATGCGCGCCAGCTCTCCGGCAGGATTACGTTCGGTGGGCTACCGGCATCGTGCTCGGGGATCGAGAGTTGCAGGAAGGCCGGTGTCGCATCGTTCGGCTGGCGCAGCCAAGCAATGTAGGGCGAGGCGGGCTCGACGCTCTTGTCCCGGAACCCTGCCAATACATGGGAGAAACCCGGCCGTCCCGGCGCCGGCCGATGCGTCGATGCGCCGACGATGAACCGGACGACTTGGTCGCCCGTCGCAAGGCGGTTGTCCTCGCGGGCGAAATAGAGATGCCCCGCAGGCTTGCCGGCCTCCGCGATAAAGCGTTCCTGATAGTCGAGTTGTCGCTCGGTGGCACGGCGGGTCCGGCCGTCGATCGCTCCAAGCACAACAGGTGCACTGATCCTGTGCAGGGCTGACAGGAGCGCAGCATCCTTGGCTGGCTCCGTGGGCCGGTCCAAAATGATGTCGAGACCGATTGCCTGGGGCGCGGCCTGATCGATGGCGTCGAGAAGCGTCGCGACCAGCTGGCGGTCAATAGGGGAGCGAGAGGCGTAGCGCGCCACAGTCTCCTCGCCGATCATGACCACGGCGATGTCGTCACGCTGCGCCGTCAGGCGTTCTGAGACTAGCGCTGTCCGCCAGTCGTAGGTCCATTTGTCGGGGGCGTCGGGGAGCAGCCGCAGGGTAGAGAGGAACATGGTGACGGCGGCGGCCGCAACCGTCCAGACGAGCCCTACAACGAGGCTCGTTCTCCGGTCGTCGCGAGAGCGCTCCAACGGAGTTTGCGGCTGTCGACAGCTTGCTAACATCGCTCAGATCTCATGGGACCGGACATTCGGTTGGCTCAATACGTTAGTCTAGCCACACATGCCATCACGAACAACGGTGTCTGTCCTGGGGAGCGAATGGGGCGTATGGAGTAGATTGAATGCGGGACTACTCACCGGCCGCACTATGCTACGGCCGGTGCGATCGGCAGGAGTTACGGGTATGGCCTGCAATATCGGGCCCATATCGGGGTTGGCAACGTCCATGACTTCACTCGTGGCCTCAGGCATCCGATCGGTGGACTCGATCATGTGCTGGCAATGCTGGCTGTCGGCATGCTTGCGGCCATTCTCGCTGGCCGGTCGATCTGGCTCGTGCCGGCTTCATTCGTGCTGATGATGGTTGCCGGTGGCGCTCTGGGCATGGCGCATATCGGCGTGCCGTTCGTTGAAATCGGCATTGCGCTATCGGTCGCCGTGTTCGGATTGGCGATCGCCCTCCGGCTGCCGCTGACGGTGCCGTCGGCGATGGTGCTGGTCGGGTGCTTTGCTGTCTTTCACGGTCACGCCCATGGTGGGGAGATGCCCTCGGATGCGCTCGAAGCGAGCTACGCGATCGGTTTCGTGCTGGCGACGGCGCTCCTGCACGCAATCGGCGTCGGCGCCGGTCTCGGCGTCATGCGCCTCGGCGATGCGTCGGCTCGACGGGTCGCTCTGGCCGGTGGGGCGGCTCTGTTTGCCTGTGGGCTCGCGCTTCTGGCCGGCTCGATTTGACGCAAGTCCAAAGCCGGGGGAGGGCGGCCGTCTCGCCCAGGCGCCCACCTGCGATAGATCCAACGCCGATCTTCATCAGCAACCGCAAGGCCGCGGCAGTCCAAGGTTTCGCAAGCTGCGTTCGCTATTGCTCCGACCCATTTATAGGATCCCCTTGCGCTCGAAAGTTAGCTTCATTGGCGGCATGAGACACATCGGGGCCTGCCTTTACGTCAGCCCCGGTGATCGCACGACAGTTGCCGGGGAAAGTGCGGGCGGCGGCGCGGCTCGCGCCGATTGTCGCCGTTCAGCGCGATGCCCTACCAGAGCGCCCGCGGGTTCACACCCCAGCCCAGGTGCGAGATGGCATAGGGGTCCGTGTCGTCGGGGCCTGAGTTGTCGTCGTCGAGCCAGGCCCGCATCAGCTTGGCATCGAGCCCGCTTTCGATCTTGTGGATGGTGCCGTCGCGAATGGTGAGGCGCCCTTCGTCCTGCACGCCGACGACCGATGCGGGCGGTTTATCCCCAATCTCCTTGCGCCGCTGCAATCCAGCTGTTCAACTCGGGTGCGGCCTGCCCCATGATAGGCTCGCGAATCGGCCGAGGGGAATTCCGCGCCCATGCCTGCTGTTGCCTTTGCCAACGTCGAGCCTGCAGAGCCGCCTGCCGCCGGAGCGACCGAGCCGGCGCTCGCGCGGGCCGAAGCCGTGCTCAACACGGTGTTCGGCTACAAGGCGTTCCGCTCGTTCCAGGCCGACGCCATCACGGCGCTGATCGAGGGTGCCGACGTGCTCGCCTTGATGCCGACGGGGGGCGGCAAATCGCTGCTCTATCAGATCCCCTCGCTCGTTCGCGCCGGGACCGGCATCGTCGTCTCGCCGCTGATCGCGCTGATGCAGGATCAGGTGGATGCGCTGAAGGAGCTCGGCGTGCGCGCGGCCTACCTCAACTCCTCGCAGACGCCGGACGAGCAGCGCGCGACCGAGCGGGCGTTGCTGGAGGGCGCGCTCGACCTGCTCTATGTTGCCCCCGAGCGTCTGCTGGCCGAGCGTACGCTCAACCTGCTGCGCGGCGCCGAGCTGGCGCTCATTGCCATCGACGAGGCCCATTGCGTTTCGCAATGGGGCCACGATTTCCGCCCGGAGTACCGGCAACTCAGGCAGCTCGCCGACCACTTTCCCCACGTGCCCCGGATCGCGCTGACGGCGACGGCGGATGCCCGCACCCGCGACGAGATCGTGGAGGAGCTGCACCTGAAGGCGGCACGCCGGTTCGTTGCGAGCTTCGACCGCCCCAACATCCGCTACATGATCGATCCCTCGGGCGGGGCCAGCGCGCGCGAGCGGCTCTGGAAGTTCCTGAAGGCGGAGCATGCCGAGGATGCCGGCATCGTCTATTGCCTGTCGCGCCGGCAGGTCGAGGAGACGGCCGACTGGCTGGTCGGCAAGGGCCGGCAGGCGCTGCCCTATCATGCGGGCCTCGATCCGCTGGTGCGCCAGCGCAACCAGCGGCGCTTCCTCAACGACGATGGCATCATCGTGGTTGCGACCATTGCCTTCGGCATGGGCATCGACAAGCCCGACGTGCGGTTCGTTGCCCACCTCGCGCTGCCCAAGACCATCGAGGCCTACTACCAGGAGACGGGGCGGGCCGGCCGCGACGGCGAGCCAGCCGACGCCTGGATGGCCTATGGCCTCAACGACGTCGCCATGCTGCGCAACTGGATCGAGAGCTCGGAAGCGGGCGAGGAGCGCAAGCGCAGCGAGCGCCAGAAGCTCGGCGCGCTGCTCGGCTTCACCGAGATGACCGGATGCCGGCGCAAGGCACTGATCGGCTATTTCGGGGAAACCTATCCGAGCGATTGCGGCAATTGCGACAACTGCCTGTCCCCGCCCGAGACAGTCGATGGCACGCAAGCCGCGAGGAAGGCGCTGTCCTGCATCTACCGCACCGGCGAGCGGTTCGGCGTCGGCTATCTGGTCGACGTGCTGACGGGCAAGGACGACGCGCGGATCCGCGACAACGGTCATGACAAGGTCTCGACCTTCGGGATCGGGCGCGCCACGCCGGCGCTCGAGTGGAAGAGCTTGTTCCGCCAGCTCGCGGCCGAGGGTTTGATCACAGTCGATCTGGAGCGCCATGGCGCCATCCGGTTGGGCGAGGCTTGCCGGCAGCTGTTGCGCGGCGAAGCCCAGTTCCGGATGCGTAAGGAGCGCCCGGCCGAGCCCAAGGCGAGCCGCGGCAGCCGGACCACGGCGCGCAAGGGAGCGGTCGACGTGCGCGCCGAGGATCGCCCGCTCGCGGAAGCACTGCGGGCGTTGCGCACCAAGCTCGCCAAGGACGGCCAGGTGCCGCCCTATGTGATCTTCCACGACCGGACCCTGGCCGAGCTGGCCCTGTTCCGGCCGAAACGCACCTCGGCGCTTGGCGAGATCACGGGCCTCGGCGAAGCCAAGATCGCCCGCTACGGCGCGGCACTGATCGAGGTGATCGCGAAGTTCTGATCGCGTGCGGGGTCCGTGCGCCAGGGGCCCGCGGAGCGGCCATCGTGCTCAGGCTCGCACGTCCCCGAACGCCGCCCGCGTCAATCGTGGCAGGCAGGCCGCGAGGGTGACGCCGCGGACGACGAAGAAGACCATCAGCGCGGCCCATAGACCGTGATTGCCCAACGGTCCCCGCAGCAACACCCAGGCGACCAGGAAGGCGGCGAGGCTGATGAACATCATGTTGCGCATGTCGGCGGTCCGCGTCGCGCCGATGAAGATGCCGTCGAGCACGAAGGCGCCGACGCCCAAGAGCGGCGCGATCGCCACCCACACCATGAAGTGCTTCGCCTCGGCCCGAACGGCTTGGCTCGTCGTCACCAGATCGATGAACAGATTGCCGCCGAAGTAAGTGAGCACGCTGACCATGGTCGCGAGCAGGCCGGCATGCAGCGAGGTCAGCCGGACCGCCTCGGCAAAGCGCGCGCGGGCGCGGGCTCCGACCGCCCGTCCCGCGAACACTTCCGCCGCATGCGCAAAGCCGTCGAGCACATAGGCCGTCACGTCGAACAGTGCGAGCAGGATGGCGTTGGCCGCAAGCGTCACGTCGCCGGCGCGCGCGCCGACCGCCGTGAAGAAGGTGAAGGCGAACTGCAGGCAAAGCGTACGCACCATGATGTCGCCGTTGACGACCAGCGTGCGCCTCAGCTGCGCCCGGTCGAACGTCTGGGCGAGCGCGGCCCGGCCGCCTCGGCACGAGAGCTCGCGCGTGGCCAGCACCAGGCCGAGCACCAGCGCGACCGCCTCGGCCGCCACCGTCGCCCACGCGACGCCGGCGATGCCCTGCTGCCAGTGCAGCACGAGCGCCAGGTCGAGACCGATGTTGGTGAGATTGAGCACCAGCTGCAGCGCGAACGCCTGCCCCGCCCGGCCGAGCCCGACCAGCCAGCCCAGCAGCGCAAAATTGGCGAGCGTGAGCGGCGAGCTCCAGATCCGGATGGCGTAATAGGTCCGGGTCGCCGCCTCGACCGCGTCGGATCCCTCGATCAGCAGCAGCGAGCCCGCCAGGATCGGCCATTGCAGGACGATGAGCACAAGGCCGGTGGCGAGACCGACCGCCAGCGCGCGCTGCAGCGTGGCGGCGACCTCCTGCGTGTCGCGCCGGCCGTCGGCCTGGGCGGTCAGCCCGCTCGTGCCCATGCGCAGAAAGCCGAAGCTCCAGAACAGCAGCGAGAAAATGGTCGCCGCGACCGCGACGCCCCCCATCTGGGCCGCATCGCCCAATTGACCGATCACCGCCGTGTCGACCACGCCGATCAAGGGTGTCGTCATGTTGGAGACGATGATCGGCAGCGCGATCGTCAGCACGTCACGGTGGGTGAGCGGACGGCTCGCCCCCGCTCGTTGCTCCGTCCCGGCCATGGTCATGGGCTCGATGCCCACTGGCACGATCGCCTTGCGGCCTCGCCGAGCGGATGCGGATCGGCGGTATCAGCTGCCACGACCGTCCTTGCCGCTGCCCGAGCTCTTCCAGAGCCGCGATACCAGCCAGATCGGGAACACGATGACGGCGCCGAGCAGGAAGTAGCGGAACGCCCAGGCGATTGCATCGAAACCCATCTCGTAGATGCGCACGGCGAGCCGGCGAATGCTGTCGAGCAGCGCGAGCGCATCCAGGTTGAGTGCCGCAAGCACGATGCCCACGACCAGTGAGATGATGGCGAGCTTCAGCAGAACCATCAGCGGATTGCCGCCGAAAAAACGATCCATGTTCCGTCCGTTCGAACCCGAGGGGTGCGCTTGGCTTAGCACGATCCCGGTGGCGGATGGGTGTGGCACGACGTTGCCGGGCGTCACAATCGGCCAGAGCGGTCACCGTGAATTGATCGCGACGGGCCGCCCGTTCGCGCCCTTGTGAGATCGGATGGGCGCCGCGTGGCGTAGGCTTCCGGATGCAACCAGCTCCTTCGTGAGGTTCTGCCCATGCGCATTGCCCGACTAACTGCTCTGTTGCTTGCGCTGCTCCTGCCTGCGTCGGGCGCCCGGGCCGCGAGCGATTCGCTCTGGCAGGGCTGGACACCGGACCTGTTCGAGCGGGCGAAGGCCGAGAACCGCTTCGTCATCCTCGATCTGGAGGCGGTGTGGTGTCACTGGTGCCACGTGATGGAGCAGGAGACCTACACGGACCCAGAGGTGATCGGGCTGCTGAAGGCGCGCTACATCCCAGTCCGCGTCGATCAGGATTCGAGCCCCGAGCTGGCGGCCCGCTATGGCGACTGGGGCTGGCCTGCGACGATCGTGTTCGCGCCTGACGGCACCGAGATCGTGAAGCGGCGCGGTTACATCGCGGCCCCGATGATGGCTTCCCTGCTGCAGGCGATCATCGATGACCCCTCGCCCGGCCCGTCGGTGCAGGCAAATCCCGAAATCGTGCCGGCCTCGAGCGCCCTGCTGTCGCCCGAGCGGCGGATCGCGCTCGGCGAGGCCTTCCAGGCAGCGTTCGACAGCGAGCACGGTGGCTGGGGCGATGGACACCGGTTCATCCCGACCGACAGCATGGACCTCGCCTTGACGCTCGCTGCTGGTGGCGACAAGGCCGCCGAGGCGATGGCGAGGAAGACGCTCGATGGCGCTCTGGCGCTCATCGATCCGGTCTGGGGCGGCATCTACCAGTATTCCGATGCGATCGACTGGTCCTCGCCCCACTACGAGAAAATCATGTGGTACCAGGCGCAGGCGTTGCGCCAGTATGCGCTCGCCTCCAAGCAATTGGGCGAGCCACGCTACCTCGCGGCCGCTCGAGCGGTTCGCTCCTATCTGGAGCGCTTCCTGCTGTCGCCAGAAGGCGCCTTCTATACCAGCCAGGACGCCGATCTCGATGCGGCCACGCCGGGCAAAACCTATTATGCCCGCGACGATGCAGGCAGGCGCGCGCTCGGGAACCCGCGGATCGATCAGAGCCTCTATGCGCGTGAGACTGCCTGGGCCGTGTCTGGCCTCGTCACGCTCGCCAACATGAGTGGCGATGCGTCAGCCCTCGCGCTCGCCGAGCGGGCCATGGGTTGGGTCATGGCCAACCGCGCGCTGGCGGGCGGGGGCTTCGGGCATGGCGCGGCCGATCGCGGCGGGCCGTTCCTCGGCGACAACGTGGCCGCGGGCCAGGCAGCGCTCGATCTCTATGGGGCCACCGGCAATCGGCAATGGTTGATGCGAGCCGCCGCTGCGGGCAACTTCATCGGCACCAGCTTCCGGCTGGCGAGCGGCGGGTTTGCGACGGCGCGCAACGATGCGGCGAGCGTGGGCGTCTTCGCCGAGCCCGTCGTCAATTTCGACGAAATGATGCAAGCGACGCGCTTCCTCAATGCGCTTGCCCGCACCCATGGCGGGGCGGTCTTTCGGGAGCTGGCCGAGCACGCGATGAAATGGCTCGCATCCGACGCCATCAGCGGGCGGCCGGGAGCGGCCGCCGGCGTGCTGATCGCCGATGCGGAGCTTGCCGTCGAGCCGATGCATGTGACGGTCGTCGGCAACAAGGACGACCCGCTGGCTCAAAAACTCCATCTGGCGGCCCGTGCGCTCCCCGCCGTGTGGAAGCGGCTGGACTGGTGGGACCCGCGCGAGGGCGCGATGATCAACCCCGACGTGGAATACCCCGAGCTGGAAGTCGCGGCGGCGTTTGCCTGCTCCAACCGGATCTGCTCACAGCCGGTGATGGAGCCTGAAGGGCTGCTGCCGGTGGTCGAGCGGATGCTGGCATTGCGGCAGTAGGAGGGGCAGCGGGCAACGCGCAGCCTCGGGTCTGCTGCCTGCTGCCCGCTGCCTGATCTCAAGCGATCGCGATCGCCCGAGTGAGACCGCCGGTGCCGCCCTTCACCTTCGGCGCGCCGACGATGAGTGTCGCGCCCGTTGCCGGCACCGCGCCGAGATTGGCGATGTTCTCGAGGCCCCAGCGGCCGGTCGGCAGCCAGGCATAGTGGGCCGCGAAATCGCCCGACTGGCCGAAGTCGAGCGAGAGCGTATCGGCCGCGATGCCGCCGGCGTTGCCGTCCTCGATCAGCATCTTCGCCGCCTCGAGATGGAAGCCGGGGAAATGCATTTTGCCGCCGCTGTCGACGTTGCGGAATTTTTCCGAGCCCAGATGTGCGTCCCACCCTGAATTCATGGCGACGCAGCACCCCGGCGGCAGCGGACCGTTCGTCGCGATCCAGGCCTTGATGTCGTCGGGCGTCACCTCGGCGTCCGCGTTGCCGGCCGCCTTCGCGCGGATGTCGATCACGGCGAGCGGCACAACGAGCTTCTCGACCGGAATCTCGCCGACGCTCTGGCCATCGGCCGAGAAATGCAGCGGCGCATCCATATGGGTGCCGGTGTGCTCGTTGAGGCGCCATTCGTTGAGGTTGAAGTGGTCCTTGGCGAAAGTGAATTTCGGCTCGATCCAGAACTGCTGCGCGCCGAAATAGGTCGGGAACTCAGGGTAGAGCGCGTGCGTCAGGTCGATCGGCCTGCCCTTCATCATCACCTCTGCCGCGGCGGGCGCCGGGGCAACCGTCGAGACGGCGGCTGCCGCTGCCGCGAGTGCCGCGCCCCGGAACAGGCCGCGGCGCGAGAGCATCCGCTCCTTCACGCTTTCGACGACGCAATGATGGCACATGACTGAAACTCCTTGGTTTCCCGGGACACTTCCCGCGCGGATGGCCTAGACTGTTCCGTCCCATTCATTCGATTCCGGCGAAGCTGGATCAATGAATGGAAAGAGGGAACACAAACAAAGAGTTGGCTAGTGGGCTGGCCATTCGTTTGGGGTGCCAAATGAATGAGTCAAAACACTAGCGAGCAGGCACTCGGCCAAGCCTCGCCCCGGCATGGTAGCCGATGCGGCGTGGCGTTCAAGCTGTTGTGGGGGGGCAGGCAACTGGCTCGCATTTACAACCCCAGAAACCCTCGCGCCTCCGCAACGCTCGCCGCATGTCTTCCATACTCCCCGCACATCGCCTCCACCCGCCCAACCAACTCCGCGTTCGATCTCGCCAGCCGCCCCTTGTCGAAGCGCACATTGTCCTCGAGGCCCGTCCGGCAGTGGCCGCCCAGCTCGAGACTCCAGCGGTTGACCTGGAGCTGGGCCTGACCGATGCCGGCAGCCGTCCAGGTCGCGTCGGGGGCGAGCAGCCGCATGGGCAGAATCGCCGCCGCCCGCGCGCGCCGCAAGACTCCGCAGGCGGTTTACCGATAGGAGGATGCGACCGCTTGCACCTGCGGGTGGCCGTCCTCGACGCCATGCCTCGACCTCGGGGGAGGAGACAGAGGTGATGTGGGCACGTCGCAACCCGGTATTCTCTTTGCGCCAGCCCGAGCATCCGCCGGCAATGTTGCCCTATGGCGGCTTTCTGGTAGGCTAGCGGAAAGTCGGGCAACCGCCGATATCGACGCGACTGACCCATTGCGGACCTTGACACTGCCAGGAGATGCCCTGTCTCCGCGACCATGAAGGTCAAATGGAACTGGCGGCAGCGATACGCATATGCTCAAGTGCAACGAGTTGCCGGAGCGCCGTCTTGCTGACAGAACCTTCAAACCAACCGGCCAGGGATGCGGCTGCGGCTGTTTTCATATCGTACGCGCGCGAAGATGCCGACGCTGCCGAGCGATTGCGCCTCGCGCTTGCGGAAAACGGCTTCAGTCCGCATCTCGACAAGCATGAGATCCTACCTGGAGAGGCCTGGCGCGAACGTCTGGGCCGCCTGATTAGCGCTGCAGACACTGTTGTCTTTCTGATCAGCAGCGATGCGGTCGATTCTGAAACGTGCGATTGGGAGGTGAACGAAGCCGAGCGCCTGTCGAAGCGAATTCTCCCCGTCGTCATTCGCGACGTCTCGGATGACAAGGTTCCAGGGCGTTTGAAACGGCTTAACTACCTTTTCATGCGCAATGAATCGGAGTGGATATCCGATGTTCCAAAACTCGTCGAGGCAATCCTCGCCGATATAGGCTGGATACGCGAACATTCGCGTCTCGCGGAGCTAGCCATCGAATGGACGAACCGGGACCGGCCCGACGACCTTATGTTGCGTGGCGACACCCTGAACCGTGCAGAAACTTGGCTTACTGATCATCCGGCCAAGGCGCCTGAACCTGCCTCACTGCACCGAGAGTTCATTCACGCTAGCCGGCTGGCTGATTTCCAACGGGCTGCGAATAAGCAGGCTGAAATCAGTAACTTCCTTCGTAGACAAGCAACAATTAGCCACGCTCTCACTGTGCTTTCCATACTGCTGACCTATCTCAGCATTGCGGCAATCGGTATTGAATATCCAGATCTAATGTCATTGCTCATAACCACTTTAGAACCGATCCATGGTTGGCTCGTGAGCTTGCTGTCACCAAGGTACGGAATCTGGATTCGACTGCTTCTCGATACGCAGTCGCTGCTGTTTTTCGTCGCCCTAATCATCATTCGGGCATCGATGGCCGTCGCATGGTCCATCTATGATCTTATATCTTCTCATCCCGCACGCAGGCCTGATCTGGCAGGGCGGAAGTCATCGACTTCGTTTTCAGTTTTGTGAGTTCACGGCTCTGCGCGCGTCCACTTCTCCGCGAGTTCCGGTCGTCAGAACATACTGCCAAATCGCGTTGTCGAGCAGAGCCAAGAGAATTGCCGCAGCTTCAACAATCGCCATCAGCTCGCGCGAAAGATCTGATACGTCGGGCTCTGTGCAGATGCTATGGGGCGAGCGGCTAGGGGATGGCACCATTGACGCTCAACTGAGCCGAGCGATGGAGCCCCCCATGCGGAAGCCAAGGCAGCGCAAGCCCAATGATCTGAGCCGATCTCTCGCGGCATTGGATGTCGACCACACATTGATTGCCGTGGTCGAGATGAGTTTATCGAGCTGGTTGGTGGCAGGCATCGTACCCGGTGTCGAGCGCCAACCACTCAAGAAGCTGAAGATCGATGAATGCGCGCTTCTCGAACTGCTGCATCGTTGGTGATCAGAGGCCGTGCGGGCCGGCCACAAGATCACGCGCCTTGCCGTAACTTTTGAAGCCGGCCGCGATGGCTTCTGGCTGGCGCGCTGGCTGATGGCGCACGATATCGAGGCCCATGTCATCCATGCCTCGAGCATCGCCGTCTCGCGCGAGCATCGTCGTGCCAAGACGGACCGGCTCGATACAGATCTTCTGAAGAGAGCTTTTCTGGGATGGTTGCGCGGCGAGCGGGATCACTGCAAGACGGTCGCCATTCCGACGCTGGAAGAGGAGGATGCCAAGCGGCCGAACCGGGAGCGAGAATGCCTGGTCGGCGAGCAGAGCCGCCTCGTCAACCGAATGAAGGCGACGCTGGTCCGCCTTGGCATTCGTGGCTTCAATCCGAAATTGAAGCGTGCGGCAGAGGCTCTCCAAACGCTGCGCACGCCCGAAGGCGTGCCGATCCCGCCCCACACTCTGGCCGAACTCAAACGCGATATGGAACGCCGTCGGTTCATCTGTGATCAGATCCGAAAGATCGAGCAGGAGCGCATCGAGCGCTTGGAACGGGCGCCCAAAGCGGGACCCAACGCCATGGTCCGCCTGCTGGCGCGCGTCATTGGCATCGGCGTCGAGACGGCCGACATGCTCGTGCACGAGGTGCTCTTGCGCAATATGCGGGATCGCCGGGCGGTGGCCCGTTACGGCGGGCTGACGGGATCGCCGGATAGGAGCGGCACGATCAGCCGCGAGAAAGGGATCGCCCGCTCCGGCAATGCCCGCGTGCGGCGTGGCATGGTCCAACTGGCTTGGCGGTTCCTCCTGTTCCAGAAGGACAGTGCTCTGGCGCAATGGTATCGCCAGCGCACGGAGAATGCCCCGAAGTTGCGCAAGACCATGATCGTGGCGCTCGCCCGCAAGTTGCTGGTCGCGCTGTGGCGGCTGGTCAGGGAGGGCGTCGTGCCGGAGGGTGTTGCCATGCGCTCGGCCTGACGAATACGACAAGTTTCTCCAGTTCGCTGATCATCTGACAGTTTCGGCTCGATCCACTCCATAGTGAGGGGGAGCCGATGACGGTTCGAGGTGGCGGGGTCCCGCGTAAACCATGGCTGTCATGCCGTTGTGCAGAATGGGTCCGCCGCCTCGGAGTTTCGCTGCCGATGCGTACGAGTGCATCATGGTTCGGGCCGGAAGCGCCCACCGAATACAAGGTTGTGGCAGCGAATAAATGCTGCTGCTGACGGCGGACTCCCCTCGATATCGTCATTCTGTCAGGCACACGATAAACGCACAATCCGGAGGATTCTCCAGCCCAATCGCCCAAGTCTGCCGTCGTGCTCGGAGCCGTCAAGGTACGGCCTGGAAGCGCCTGAGTCTGTGGAGAGGTCCGAGCGACGGCCGACCTTGACCGCCCCTGCGTGCGCGCGCCGGCGTGTCGGAATTGCGGTTGGGACGGAAGAAAGCCGTCGGCGAGGTTGAACCAAAGAAATGACCCAAATGGGGTATCCATCTGAGTGCGGTATCCGCTAGGGGTTGCGCCAGGGGCGGCCAATCATCGGGTTTAGCCCGGGAGAAGCTGGCCTGATGCGGCGTTTTGCGGGCGGCCGCGGCTTCTTCCTTTTGGCGACAGGGTTCACCACGAGCGATCTGTAGGTGATGGGGCCGACCACTATGGCTTGCTCGAGCAGGCGCCGGAATAGAAGCCCGCGGA
>JANNSW010000288.1:0-3833 GCA_031403055.1 Hyphomicrobiaceae bacterium
AATCGAAACCCACCAGGAAGTCGAAATAGCCGAGCACGCCGTGGCTCGCGAGCGAGGTGGCGATACCGGCTTCGCTGTCGTTGGTGGCGATGCCCAGATGGGGGACGCGGGCACGCAAGTGCGTGAGCGTCGCGTGCGTGCCCTCGACCAGCACCGAGCCGGTGGCGCCGCCTTCGACGAAGATGCGCTCGATCTCCTCGGCAAGGCCACCCCCTAGACCGTCCGCGCCCAGCACCTGTGCAAAGCAACGGGCGATCTCGGCGGAGGTGCCCTGCGCGAGCGGGGTGCCGGGCAGGCAGCGGCCGGTCGCCAGATCGTAGCCGCCATGGGCGAGCAGTCGCTCGGCCAGCGCCCGATTGCCGCCCGCCGCATGCTGGGCCGCCGCGCGATTGATCGGGTCCCAGGTCGAGGTGAAGTCGATGAGCGTGCCGTCCTTGTCGAACAGGATGCCTCTGATCGCCACGTCGAACCCCGCTCCATTCGCCATTCGCAGTCTCTGGGTGTCACCCGGGCAGCGGTCATGTCAAGGCGCTGCCCGGCTCATTGGCAGACCACGTCCGCCAGGCCAAAGCCATCCACGATCCTGCTTCCGCCCACACCCTGCATCGGCTAGAACTCGTCGATGCGACAGTTTTGCGACCTTCCATAGCCGAGGACATGATGGCGGCAGCCGAGCGAGGCGTTGAGAGATCGAGGATCGCCTCGCTGATGGAGCGCGAACGGGCGCGGTTCTTGGCCAGCAACCCTCGATCGCAGGCACTCGCTGCCCGCACATCCAAGCACTGGCTCGCTGGCGTTCCCATGCACTGGATGGTCGATTGGGGCACGCCCTTTCCTCTCTTCATCCGGGAGGCCAAGGGCGTCACGCTGACTGACGCCGACGGCAATCGCTATGTCGATTTCTGCCTGGGGGATACCGGCGCCATGTTCGGCCATTCGCCGGCGCCAGTCGCGCGTGCGATCCGTGACCAGGCCGAGCGCGGCCTCACCACCATGTTGCCGGCCGAGGATGCGGCAATCGTGGGCGAGCTGCTGAGCAAGCGCTTCGGAATGGCGCGCTGGCAGGTGACGGCAACCGCGTCGGACGCCAACCGCTCGATCATCCGCTGGGCGCGGGCTGCGACCAGACGCGACCAGCTGCTCGTCTTCAACGGCTGCTACCATGGCGCCGTCGACGACACGTTCGTCGCGCTCGAGAACGGCACGCCTCGCAACCGCCGCGGCCTCGTCGGCGAGGTGGGCGACGTTACCCGGACGACGAAAGTGATCGAGTGGAATGACGAGGCAGCCCTCGAGGCGGCTCTCCGGCCGGGCGACGCCGCGCTGGTGCTCGCCGAGCCAGTGATGACCAATTGCGGCATGGTGCTGCCGGCGCCGGGTTTTCACGATGCCCTGCGGCGCCTCACCCGCCAGCACGGCACGCTGCTCGCGATCGACGAGACCCACACCATATCCTCCGGTCCCGGCGGCTACACCGCTGCGCATGGATTGGAGCCCGATTTCTTCGTGCTCGGCAAGCCGATCGCGGGCGGCATTCCGGCGGCGGTCTATGGATGTTCCGCGCAGGTCGACACGATGATCGCGCGCTATCTCTCCGGCCGGGAGCCGGGCTACAGCGGCATCGGCACCACGCTCTCGGGAAACGCGCTGCAGCTGGCCGCCATGCGCGCCGTGCTCGAGGAGATCCTGACGGACGCCGTCTATGCCCGCGCCATGCCCCTCGCTGAGCGGCTGGAGCTGGGCCTCTCGCAACTCATCGCCCACCACGGCTTACCGTGGCACGTCGCGCGCGTCGGGCTCAGAGCCGAGCTCGTCTGTGCGCCCGAGCAACCGCGCAATGGTACCGAGGCCAGCCTCGTCGCTCACAACGACATCGAGCGGGCGCTGCATCTCCATTGCCTCAACCACGGCGTGGTGATCACGCCGTTCCACAATATGCTGCTGGTCTGCCCGGAGACGCGCGCCGCCGACGTGGCGCGACTGCTCGCGGTGCTGGACCAGGGAATGGCCGAGCTGACAGGCCGGTCGAGACTGAACCCCAACGGAGAACCATCTTGAGGACAACGGGTAGCAAGTCGGGCACGAAGACACTCGCCACCGAAGCCGAGACCTTTCTGGCGGCTCACCCCAACGTCCGCCATATCTCGTTGATCCTCACCGACTCCTGCGGCGTCGCGCGCGGCAAGCTGCTGACCCGCGAGGAGCTGGTGTCCGCCTACAAGAACGGACGCTACCTGCCCGGCTCGTTCCGGGTGCTCGATGTGACGGGACGCGACGTCGAGGAGACCGGCCTCGTCTGGGAGGATGGCGACGCCGACCGGCTCGCCTGGCCGGTGCCGGGCACGCTGCTGCCGACACCGTGGATGGGACCCGCGCACGGCCAGTTCCTGACGACGCTGCACGAGCTGGATGGCGCGCCCTGCCAGGTCGACCCCAGAAATGCACTTGCCCGCGTGCTGGAGCGTTTCCAGGCCGACGGTTTCACGCCGGTCTGTGCGATCGAGCTCGAGTTCTTCCTGCTCGACCGCGAAAGTGCGCTCGCGGGCAAGCCACAGCCCCCCGTTTCACTCGTCAGCGGGGCACGACCCAAGCACTATCAGGCCTACCTGCTGCAGGACACCGACGACTTCGCTCCGTTCTTCGACGACCTCTATCGTGCCGCCGAGGTGCAGGGTCTGCCGGCGCAGACGCTGATCTCGGAGTATGCGCCGGGCCAGATGGAGATCGGCCTCCTGCATCGGCCTGACGGCCTGAAGGCCTGCGACGACGCGATCATGTTCAAACGTCTCGTCAAGGGCGTCGCCGATCAGCACGGCCTCGTCGCCACCTTCATGGCCAAGCCCTACAAGGAGTGGACCGGCTCGGGCATGCACGTGCATGTGAGCCTCGCCGATCGAACGGGCAAGAATGCCTTTGCCTGCGACGATCCAGCCAAGAACGACCTGCTGCGCCATTCGGTCGGCGGGCTGAAGGCGACCATGACGGACGGCATGGCGATCTTTGCGCCCAACGCCAACTCCTACCGCCGCTTCCGCAAGAACAGCTACGCCCCGATCTCGCCGACCTGGGGCATCAACAACCGCACGGTCTCGATTCGAATACCGGCCGGCAAGGGAGAAACCTGCCACCTGGAGCACCGCTCTGCTGGCGCGGACGCCAATCCCTATCTGGTGCTCGCGGCCGTGCTCGCCGGCATGCATCACGGCATCGCCGGATCGATCGATCCGGGTCCCCCGGTCACCGGCAACGCCTACGCGGTCAAGTCGGGTGCCAGGATGCCGATCAACTGGTTCTCGGCGCTCGAGACGTGGCGCGCCTCCAAAATCATGCGCGAGTATTTCGGCAACGAGTTCGTCGACGTGTTCGCCTCGGTCAAGGAGGCCGAAGCGGACCGGTTTTTCGCCGAGCCGACGCCGCTCGACTTCGAGTTCTATCTGCGCACGATCTGAGGAGGTCTGGATGGGCGGGCACGTCAATGCTCTCGGGCAGCCGATCGGGTTTCCCGTGCCGGGATGGAGTGAGCGCCCGCGGCCTCCTCGGGCGCCGATCGAGGGACGCTATGCGCGCGTCGAGGCGGTCGACCCGGCGCGCCATGCCGCCGACCTGCATGCTGCAAACCTGATGGATCGCGAGGCGCGCATCTGGACCTATCTGCCCTATGGCCCGTTCGCCAGCCTCGAGGACTATCTCAGCTGGATGCGGGGCACCTGCCTCGGCGACGATCCGATGTTCCATGCGATCATCGACAAGGCGAGTGGCAAGGCGACTGGCATCGCCAGCCTGATGCGGATCGACCCCAAGCCCGGCGTGATCGAGGTCGGGCACATCAACTA
>JANNSW010000289.1:0-2262 GCA_031403055.1 Hyphomicrobiaceae bacterium
CCGCATCACGATCATCTCGAACAGGATCTTGCCCTGGGGCGAAAGCAGTCCAGCGTGGATCGCATCGGCCCCTGCCGGGAGGCGCTCGACATCTCCGGTCAGCAAGCCCTGCAGGAAGCGCAGATTATCCTCGCCACGCACGGCAACGACGCCGCGGCCGGCGAGGCGGGCGACAGTCACATCGGTTTCATTCGGTTGCATGGCTCAACAGGTTTACGTAAGCCGGACCCAACTCGCAAGCACCGCGCAGGAGCCATCCAGCCATGCCAACCACCTACGACCTCCTCTTGAAAGGCGGTATCGTCGTCAACCAGGACGGCACGGCCCTGCGCGACATCGGCATCCGGGCGGGGCGCATCACAGCGCTCGGCTCGATCCAGCGCGAGGCGGCGGGCGAGGTGATCGACTGCACCGGCCTCACCATCCTCCCCGGCGTGATCGACACGCAGGTGCATTTCCGCGAGCCGGGCATGACCCACAAGGAGGACCTGGAGACCGGCAGCCGCGCGGCCGTCATCGGCGGCGTCACGGCGGTCTTCGAGATGCCCAATACCAAGCCCGAGACCACCACGGCGGCAACGCTTGCCGACAAGCTCGCCCGGGCGCACCACCGCATGCACTGCGATTTCGCTTTCTTCGTTGGCGGCACGCGTGAGAATGTGGACGAGCTTCCCGAGCTCGAGCGGCTGCCGGGAGCAGCCGGCATCAAGGTCTTCATCGGCTCCTCGACTGGCGACCTCCTCGTCGATGACGAGGCAACGCTCGCCCTGATCCTCGCCCGGATCACCCGTCGCGCTTCCTTCCACTGCGAGGACGAGGCGCGCTTGCGGGCTCGCCTCGGCGAGCGGCGCGAGGGTGATCCATCGACCCACCCGATCTGGCGCGACGAGATCGCAGCCTTGAACGCAACCGAGCTGCTGGTTCGTCTCGCCCGCACAGCGGGCAAGCGCGTGCATGTCCTCCACGTCTCGACGGCGCAGGAGATCGCCTTCCTCGAAGCCCACAAGGATGTGGCGAGCGTCGAGGTGACGCCCAACCACCTGACGCTCGTCGCGCCCGACGCCTACGCCCGCCTCGGCACCCGCGCGCAGATGAACCCGCCGGTGCGGGACGCGCGCCACCAGGCAGCGCTCTGGGCCGGCATCGCCTCTGGTGTCGTCGACATCCTGGGCTCCGATCACGCGCCCCATACGCTCGCGGAAAAGGCAAAGCCCTATCCGGCATCGCCCTCCGGCATGACCGGCGTGCAGACGCTCGTCCCCGTCATGCTCGACCACGTGCATGCCGGCCGCCTCTCGCTCGCCCGCTTCGTCGATCTGACGAGCGCCGGCCCCGCGCGCCTGTTCGGCATCGCGGGGAAGGGCCGGATCGCAGCGGGCTACGACGCCGACCTCACAATCGTCGACCTGAAACGCCGCCAGACCATCAGCAACGACTGGATCGCCTCGCGCTGCGCCTGGACGCCGCTCGACGGCATGACCGTCACCGGCTGGCCCGTCGGCACGGTAGTGCGGGGCCGGCGGGTGATGTGGGAGGGGGAGGTGGTCGACGCGGGAGCCGGCGAGGCGGTGCGGTTTGGTGGGTGATCTTCGCGCCGTTCCGTGATAGCAGTGAAACATGACACAACAGGTTCAAGATACCCTGATCAGGGTGGCGAAGGCCATCGATGAGCTTCCCGAAGAGTGCCGTGACGCGGTGCTCACGGAGATCGAGGAGCATGTTGCCCAGTACAAGGTGCCGCGGATGACCGATTCGCAACGCGAAGAGGTGAAGCGGCGTTTGGCTTTGCCTAGAAGGCATGTGCCCGAGGAAAGGGTGCGTGAAATCCTTCGCAAGTACAAGTAGCTGTCGTGAAGATCGTTTGGACGCCCGAGGCTGCGGATGACCTCGAGTGTGTGCTTGCTCATATTGCGGAGCAGCGACCCTCCGGTGCGATCAAAGTCGCCGCCAAGATTGAATCGTCAATCGAGAGCATTCAGCGGTTTCCCCACGCCGGGCGGCTGGATGCGGACACAGGTTGCCGGGAACGCATAGTCAGCGATTACCCATTCCTACTGATTTACACTGTCGATGATGCTGCGGAAATCGTCGAGATGGTCGCGGTTTTTCACACATCTCGCGATCCAGCAACCAAGCGACGGCCCTAAGCGCCGCTTTCAGCGCTCCGCCTCCTCCAGGAACCTCGCCCGATAAAACTCATGCGTGCCGATGCTCGTCAGGCTGTGCATGCCGGCCGCCTCTCGCTCGCGCGCTTCGTCGATC
>JANNSW010000290.1:0-4791 GCA_031403055.1 Hyphomicrobiaceae bacterium
GCCTCGATCTCCTGGGGATAGATCTTGAAACCGCCCGAGTTGATCATGTCCTTCGATCGCCCGGAAAGCGTGATGAAGCCTTCCTCGTCCATCCGTGCGAGATCGCCCGACCAGAGCCAGCCGTCGCGCAGCACCCTGGCGGTTTCCTCCGGCATCCGCCAATAACCCATCATCGCGTGCTCGGCGCGGATCGTGATCTCACCGACCTCACCCGCCTCGACCGGGCTGCCGTCGGGTCCACGCAATACGATATCCACATAGCTGTAGGCACGCCCGATGCAGCCGGCGCGCAACTCGCCGCTGGGAGCGAAATGGTGCTCGGGCGCCAGGCACGCGCAGGTCATCATGGCTTCGGTCAGCCCATAGTTCTGGGTGAGGATCGGCCCGAAGCGGTGAAGCGCCTGCTCGAGCGTGTTGCGAGGGATCGATTCCGCGCCATAGCCGATGAACTGCAGGCTCGAGAGATCATAGCGCTCGAGATCCTTGTGATTGACGATCCGCGTCAGCACCGTCGGCACGCAGGTGAAGCCGGTGACCCGATGGCGCGCGATGGCTGCGAGCAGCGCCTCGACCGTGCCCTCGGTCACGACGATGCTCGTCGCTCCGCGCAGGAAGAATGGCGCGAAATAGGTGCCGGCCGCATGGGTCAGCGGCCCGATATGAGCGAGCCGGTCCTCGCCCGTGATCCGCCGGTCGATCAGCATGTTGCGCGTGACCGCCCGCCAGTTGCGGTGGGAGAGCATCACGCCCTTGGGCCGGCCGGACGTACCCGAGGTGTAGGTGATGGAGGCAAGGGCATCGAGATCGGCTGCCGACCGGTCCTCAGCGATGCGCGGGCTGGCCGACAGCCCGGTAAATGCCGGACCCTCGATGGCGACCGGCCAGACCCGCGCGTCGCTGCCGTCGAGGGCCTCTCCAACCGCGGCAGCCGTGCTGCGATCATGGAAGATCGCCCGCGTCTGGCTGTCGGCGATGAGATTGGCGACCTCGCGCGCGGTGTAGCGGACGTTGAGCGGCACGCGCACGAGGCCAGCGCGCTCGATCGCGACCGACAGCAGCATATACTCGGCCGAATTGCGCATGTAGAGCCCGACCCGGTCGCCTGGATCAAGGCGCCCCGCGAGGCCCCCGGCCAGCCGGTCGACCGCTTCGTCGAAGGCTGCGAACGTCCACGACCGCTCGCCCGCGATCAAGGCGATGTGCCCGGCAAAGCGCCGCGCCGCCTGTCGCATCGGCGTATCGGGGATTGGCCGCGCCGTCACTGCTCGAGCCCCCGCACGTAGTCGACGATCTCGCTGACCGGCGTGCCCGAGAGGAACACGCGATCGATGCCGGCGGCCTTCAGCTCGGCGATATCCTCCTGCGGAATGACCCCGCCCGCGATCAGCTTGATGTGCTCGCCGCCCTCCTCGTCCATCAGTGCGCGCAGGCGCGGCAGCAGCGTCATGTGCGCCCCAGACAGGATGCTGACGCCGACCACGTCGGCGCCTTCCTCGACGGCGGCGACCGCCACGTCCTCGGGCCGCCGCCGGATGCCGGTGTAGATCACCTCGAACCCAGCATCGACCAGCCCGCGCGCGATCACCCGCGCGCCGACGTCATGGCCGTCGAGCCCGACCTTGGCGACGATGACCCGTCGTGGTGGGTGTCCAGCGAGCGGTAGCAAGACGCGCCTTCCCTCGAGCTTTGCCTGGGCCGCATCTATCCCATGCTCGCGGCGCGCGATGGTAGTGGGAAAGCGGCTCGAGCCGAGCGGGAGCGTCGTAGCTGCCCCGCGCGTCGCGCTAGTGTCCTGTCGCCGAAATACGCTCAACCTCGCAGTGTCCTCCGAAGCGTATTCCGGAGATGAAAGAACACTAGCAACTCCATGATTCTAGTGCGGTTTCACCTCGCAATTGCCATCTCCGAGCCCGCCGCGGATGCTGGATGGCATTTGCGAGATCCCACACTAGTGTTCCGACGCATTCATTTGGTACCCGCCTTCCCGGACGCCGCCGTCATGCCGGAGGCGAGCCTCCGGCATGACGGCGGCGATCCGGGATCCAGGGGCCAATGGCAAGGCCAAGCTGCGGGATTCCTGGACCCCGGCTCGACCTTTGGCCGGCCGGGGAAGCGGGTACTTTTTGATTGGGCCGGAACACTAGCCTCCCATCGTTCCCTTCCGCAATTCCGGCACGCGCTCGGCGGGGGGCGTGTTGCGGCTGCGGCCGATGCGCACGATGCCATCGATCACGACCATGCCGACGCCGGGCAGATCGCCGCCCTCGATCGAGGCGAGCACGTCCTTGCCGGCGGTGTGCTGGGCACGATCGATGAACAGGAGGTCGGCGGGCCGGCCGGTCGCGATCAAGCCGCAGTCGAGCTTGCGGAGCTTGGCCGTGTTGCCGGTCGCGCACGCGATCGATTGCTCCGCCGGCAGCCCGCCGATCCCCGACAGCAGCGCGATCATCCGCAGGATGCCGAGCGGCTGCACGCCCGACCCGGCCGGGCTGTCGGTGCCCAGGATCACCCGGTGCAGGTTGCGGGTCTGCATCGCCGTCTTCAGCGCCGCGATCGCCACCCGCTCGTTGCCGTTGTGCACGAGCTCGATCGCGCGCCTGGAGACCTCGCACAGCTCGCACACGTGGGCCTCGGGCAGCGAGGTATGCCCGCCGTTGATGTGGCCGATCACGTCGGCGTCGGCTTCGAGCACCGTATCCTTGTCGATCAGCCCGGAGCCGGGGATCGAGGGGCCGCCGGTATGGATGGTCGATTGGATGCCGTATTTCCTGGCCCAGGCGACCATTTCCTTGGCCTCGTACCCGGCTTTGACCGAGCCCAGGCCCACCTCACCCAGCAGCGTCACGCCGGCATTGGCCAGCTCGGCGAAATCCGCTTCGACCATGCCCTTCTCGAGCACCGGTGCGCCCGCCAGCACTTTCACGCCGCCGGGCCGGAAGGCCGTGAACGAGCGTTGCGCCGTGATCGCCAGCGCCTTCAGCCCGACGATATCTTTCGGCCGGCCCGGCAGATGCACCTCGCCGGCCGAGACCATGGTGGTGACACCCCCATGCAGGAAGCTGTCGATCCAGCCGAGCTGGCTCTGGCGCGGTGTCCAATCGCCGAAGACGGGATGCACGTGGCTGTCGATCAGGCCCGGGCAGACCGTGACGCCATGAGCATCGATCTCGGTCGTCGCACCATCGAGATCGAAGTCCCCGGCGCGGCCGACGGCCGTGATCCGCCCGTTCTCCGCGACAATCGTGTCCCCGTCGATCCGCGGGCTGGCGAGGTCGCCCGTGAGGATCATGCCGATGTTGCCAACGACGAGCTTCGTCTTGCCAGCAGGTTTCGAGTCCTCTTGAGCCATCTTCCGCCTCCCTCGCGCCGTGCTATCTCTGGCTGAGCAGCAAACCACCAGGCCGGGCGGCGGGCAAGTCATGCCAGAGCGAGCAATCATCATCGACTGCGACCCCGGCCTCGACGATGCGGTGGCGATTGCGCTCGCGTCGGTCTTGCCCTCGTTGCGCATCGAGGCTGTCACCACGGTCGCCGGCAACGCACCGATCGACATGGTCACGAAGAACGCGCTCGGCGTCGCGGCGGCGCTCTGCGGCGGCATCCCGGTTCACAGCGGCTGCGCGCGACCATTCGTGCTGCCGCTCAGAACCTCGGCCATGCTCTGGGGCGGCGACGGCGATCTCGGATTGACCAAGCGGGCAAAGCCCGAGGGTGCCCACGGCGTCGTCCGGCTGATCGCCTTCCTCGAGGCCGCCAGGAAACCCGCAACCCTCGTCGCCATCGGCCCCCTCACCAACATCGCGGCGGTCCTCGTCATGCGCCCGGACCTCAGCGCCCGCATCGGCGACCTCATCGTCATGGGCGGCGGCCTCGACCATGGCAATGCGACCCCCCACGCCGAGCTCAACATCTGGGTCGACCCGCACGCGGCCCTCACGGTCTTCGCCTCGGGCGTGCCGATCGTGCTCGCGCCTCTCGACATCACCGAGCCGATGAAGGTCCCGCCTGCGCTCGTCGGCAAGCTCGCCAGGAGCCGCGCCCGCGCTGCGCGCCTCGTCGCCCGGCTGATGCCGCTCGCCGGCCAGGAAAGCCACCCCGCATCGATCTACGATGCGGCGACCATCGCCTGGCTCGACTGGCCCGATCTCTTCGAGGCACGCCCAGGCACCGTCACCGTCGAAATCGCCGATGGCCTGCGGCAGGGCAAGACGCAATTCGCCGAAAGCAAGTCCGGTCCCCACCGCGTGCTGACCGGGGTCGACACGGCGGGCTTCTTCGAGCGCTTCGTCGCTACTCTCTGCCGGGAGCCCGCCCTGCCATGACGATCGCTGTGTTCGGCTCGATCAATCTCGACATCATCGCCTACGGCGAGCGGCTGCCGCGGCCGGGCGAGACCATCCACGGCACCTCCTACCGGCTCGGCCTCGGCGGCAAGGGCGCCAACCAGGCCGCAGCCGTGGCCAGGCTCGGCAGCGGGACTGTCATGATCGGGCGGACCGGGGACGATGCCTTCGCGGCGACCGCGCTCGATGAGCTCGCCGCCTATGGCGTCGACATCGGGCTCGTGCTGCGCGATGCTTCGAGCGCGACCGGCATCGCGCTGATCGGGGTCGATGCCAAGGGCGAGAACGCGATCACGGTGATTGCCGGCGCCAACCACGCCGTCGATGCGAGCGACGTCGAGCGGGCACGGGCCACGCTTTCACAAGCCAAGGTGCTGCTGCTCCAGCTCGAGGTGCCGCTGGTGGCGAGCCTTGCGGCGGCTCAAATCGTGCGCGCCGCCGGCGGCCT
>JANNSW010000291.1:0-1574 GCA_031403055.1 Hyphomicrobiaceae bacterium
GGCCGCGCTCGAGCAAGCGTGCCGGAAGGCGGCCAAGCACCTCGTCATGCTCGACATGGGGAGAATCGCGGAGAAAACCGGCAGCGTCATCAGCGCGGTGATGCTGGGAGCGCTGGCTGCCTCGGGCGCGTTGCCATTCGAGCGCCGGGCCTATGAGGCGGCGATCGAGCGCTCGGGCATCGGCGCGGCATCCTCGCTCGCGGCCTTTGCGGCCTCGTTCGCGACCGCGTCGGGACAAGCCCCGGCGGAGGCCATCGAGCCTGCAAACCCGCTTCCCCCGGTCCCCGAAACGCTTGCCGCTCGTATCGACCAGCTGCCCGCGGCGGTACGCGAGCTCGCGCGGCTGGGGACGTTGCGCGTGCTCGACTACCAGGATGCCAGCTACGCCGGGCTCTATCTCGATCGCCTCGCCAGGATTGCCGCAATCGAGCCCGAGACGAGCGATGGCAATGCCCCGTTGACGACCGAGACGGCCCGCCAGCTCGCCCTTGCGATGACCTACGAGGATCCAGTGCGGGTGGCCGAGCTGAAGCTCGATCCGGGACGTATCGCGCGTATTCGCGCGGAGGTGAAAGCAAAGCCCGATGAGATCGTCGACGTTGCCGAGTTCCTGCATCCCCGGCTCGAGGAGATTGCCGGCATGGTGCCGGCTCCGCTCGGGCGGACCCTCTTGCGCAAAGGTTTGGCGCGCAGCCTGGTCGAGCTGCTCACCCGCAAGGGCCGCACGGTGAAAACGACCAGCGTGCGCGGCTTTCTCACACTCGCCGCCGTCGCCCGAATGAAGCGCTACCGGCTGCGGTCGCTGCGCCACGCGGCCGAGGACGCACGGGTGGAAGCCTGGCTCGCGCGGATCGCCGACTTCGCACCCAGGAGCACCCCGCTCGCTGTCGAGATCGCGCGCGCGCTCGACCTGGTGAAGGGCTATGGCGACACGCACGAGCGCGGCGTCGCGAGCTATGAGCGGATCATGGCCGCTGTACCCTGCGTGATCGAGCGGCCCGATCCGGCCGGCGACCTGCGGAAATTGTGCGCCGCCGCCAGCGCCGACGACACCGGCCGCGCGCTGGAAAAGGCGCTCGCGGCGCTCGGTGGGGCAGAGGCCGGGGCCAACGTGGCGATGCGATCGACATGATGCCGGGATATGTCGATAGAACGAGATTTCATCGACATATCGAGTGGAATGTGTCGATCTGCTCGACATGTTGCTAGTGATATGTCGACAAACCCGTCATTCATCGACATATTGAGCCCATGAACTTCAACCCAAACACCCCTTTCAACGACCTGCCCGACCTGCCGCCCCCGATCGAGCTCGAGACGAAGGCGGTGCTGAAGGCCTCGATCGCGGCGCGCGAGGCGCTCGCCGCATTGAGGCTGGCTGCGCAGCGGCTCCCCAACCCCGAAATCCTCGTCGGCTCGCTGTCGCTGCTCGAAGCCAAGGCAAGCTCCGAGATCGAGAACATCGTGACGACCAACGATGCGCTGTTCCGCCATGCGGCGCTGGAGGACGCAGCCGCCGACCCCGCGACCAAAGAGGCGCTGCGCTACCGCCAGGCGCTGTTCGAGGGCGTGCG
>JANNSW010000292.1:0-6541 GCA_031403055.1 Hyphomicrobiaceae bacterium
GCTGACAGCCGCCTCCTGCACCACCAATTGCCTCGCGCCCGTCGTCAAGGTGGTGCACGAGGCGATCGGTATCCGCCACGGCCAGATCACGACCATCCATGATCCCACCAACACCAATGTCGTGGTCGACGCCCCGCACCGGGACTTGCGGCGGGCCCGCTCGGCGATGCTGTCGCTGCAACCGACGACCACCGGCAGCGCCACGGCGATCGCCCTGATCTACCCCGAGCTGAAGGGCAAGCTCGACGGCCATGCCGTGCGGGCGCCGGTACTGAATGCCAGCCTCACCGACTGCGTGTTCGAGCTGAAGCGTACGACCAGCGCTGCCGAGATCAACCAGCTGTTCGCAACCGCCGCGCAAGGCTCGCTCGCGGGCATTCTGGGCTACGAGACCAGGCCGCTCGTCTCGGCCGACTATTGCAACGACTCGCGCAGTGCGATCGTCGATGGACCGAGCACCATGGTGACGGATGGCACGCTGCTGAAGGTGTACGCCTGGTACGACAACGAGATCGGCTATGTCTGCCGCATGATCGACCTCGCCAACATTGTCATCGCGGCGGGGGTCTGATGTCGCCGGCCGTGCGCAACTACGCCATCGTCACCGCGTCCTACTGGGGCTTCACGCTCGTCGACGGTGCGCTGCGCATGCTCGTGCTGTTTCATTTCTTCAAGCTCGGATACGCGCCGCTCACCCTGTCCTTGCTGTTTCTGCTCTACGAGGCTGCCGGCATTGCTTCGAACCTGATCGGCGGCTGGCTCGCGACGCGGTTCGGCATCCCACGGATGCTCGCGATCGGACAGGTGCTGCAGATCGGCGGTCTCGTCCTCCTGTCCATGCTCGATCCCGGCTGGACGGCTGCGGTCTCAGTGGCCTGGGTGGTTGCGGCCCAGGGCATCGCCGGCATCGCCAAGGACCTCACCAAGACCGCCGCGAAATCGGCGATCAAGGCGACAGCCGTCGAGGGCTCGGGCCAGCTCTTCAATTGGGTCGCCTGGTTCACCGGCTCCAAGAACGCCATGAAGGGCATCGGCTTTTTCCTGGGCGGCCTGCTGCTCGAGCTGCTCGGCTTCAGGGCATCGCTCTGGCTGATGGCGTCGCTGCTCGCGCTCGTGCTGGTGGCGGGCCTCGTGCTGCTCCCACGTAATCTCGGCAAGGCCAGCTCGTCGAAGACGATCAAGGAGCTGTTCGCCAAGTCGCGAGGAGTGAACCTGCTGGCGGCGGCGCGGGTGTTCCTGTTTGGCGCCCGCGACGTCTGGTTCGTCGTCGGCCTGCCGGTGTTTCTCTACAGCAATGGCTGGAGCTTTCCCCAGGTCGGTGGATTCCTCGCGGCCTGGACGATCGCCTATGGCGGCGTGCAGGCGATCGCGCCCCGACTTGTTAGCCGCAGCGCCGATGGGCTCTCGCGCGAGGTCCCGGCTGGCCGTAACTGGGCGTTGGCGCTCGTTGCGATTCCGGCCGCTCTCGCCCTTGCGCTCCAAGTGGCGGACCTGGCGCGCCCCGACCTCGTCCTGGTTGTCGGGCTCGCCGTTTTCGGCCTCCCGTTCGCCGTCAACTCCTCGCTCCATTCCTACCTGATCCTGGCCTATGCAGGCTCGCGGAAGGCCGCCGAGGATGTCGGCTTCTACTATGCGGCGAACGCGACCGGCCGCCTGCTCGGCATCCTGCTCTCGGGCCTGCTCTACCAGCTCGCGGGCATCACCGGCTGCCTGCTCGGCTCGGCCGCCATGCTGCTGGCATGCTGGCTGATCACATTGCTGCTGCCGATGACAACCGCCGAGCAGGTACCGGCCTGACGAGGCCAGGGCAGATGCTCTTGCCGGTCGAGCCGCTCCTGGCCCTGAACTCCAACGAGAACGGTCTCAGGGCTAAAGCTAACTCATGAGCTTGGCTAGGCTGCATCGAGCGAAAACCGCAGCGCAGCACGTGCTTGCCCGGCTGGATCATTCTCGTCCACGCGTTTTGCAACACACGTGTTGCGCACCCGCACAGAGTCAGCTCAGGGTCAATAGGGTGAGTGGGTGGCTCGGCGCACCAAGGCTTGCAGTTCGACAGCACATGGTACGAAAGCAGAACGTCGGTTCAGCGTCTGCGGGCCCCTGCCGGTAGAGGAGCCGTCCACACCTGCAGCGGCCACACACCGAATCCAACGCTTGTCCTTCAACTTATTGTTGGTAAATTAGCCAACCATCGCAGGTAGGTCCGAGCAGGCGTATTCGAATGCGAACGCGCCATGATCTTGGCGGAATTCGCGAATGTGACGTTCGAGGATAGGGGGGGTACTTCAGGCCATGTCGGGAGTAAGCATCGCCGCTACAGCAGAGCAGCCGGGAATTGTAGGTGTGCTAACTCTGGCATTTGCGGATGATCCGGCCTGCCGCCACCTTTATCCAGATCCGGCGCAGTATCTAAAATTCTTTCCAGAGTTCGTCCGGCTATATGGCGGACGGGCGTTCGATCACAGTGGCGCCCACTTCACGACAGGGCACACCGGAGCCTCGCTTTGGATTCCGCCAAACGTCTTCCCGGATGATGCCGCGCTTGGACAACTGATTGAACTTAGTGTCGAGGATTCGGCAAAGTCTGAACTTTTCGAAGTATACGCCGCGATGAAGCAACATCACCCTAAGGAGCCGCACTGGTTCCTACCCCTTATAGGGATCGATCCATGCCGGCAAGGTCAAGGTCTAGGCACCGCGCTAATGGCTCACGGATTGGCAATCTGCGACCGCGACGGTCGACCCGCCTATCTTGACTCAACGCACCCACGCAACATCCCGTTTTATGAACGATTTGGCTTCAAGCTCGTCGGAACGATCGAAATCGGCGGGCACCCACCCGTATATCCCATGCTGCGCCGGCCTCAATAATCCTACTGCATTATGCGATCTGTCCTCAAGGCGAGACGTGCGAGCTTGCACCATCGGCTTTGCCGGCAATGTTCTCGGCCAGTCGCTCCGCGTCTTCCGCGACCCCGATGAGAAAAGAAGAGCTAAGGACAGCCAGAACAATAACTGAATCTTTTTCGCGAGCTGTTGTGCCTTGGCGTAGGGTGCAATAGGCACCTTCGCCGTATTGCACCTTCCTTCGGCTGGCGATGCGATCCGGGGTGGTGCAATACGGCCTGAAGCAGGCCTATTGCACCCTACAGATCCCGTCCTCGACTTGACGACAACACGTAGTGGTTATTGTTCGGAGTGTCCTAAGCTTTGACAAGAAGTTGAGGCCGAGGAAGTAGAGGCCTGGAAACCGGGTGACAACCTTGCTATGAATGGGCGTCGCCTGCCGGAGACGGACAGTCATCACTCGGGACCGACCAAAAGCGCATCGCGACCGACGCCGAAACAGAAATGCCCGCGCGATCAGGTTGTGGCTTGCTTGGCGACGGCGCCCGCATGTTCGACAATGGTCCACTGGCGCTCGTCGCCCACAATCACGTGGCAATCCTCATACTAACCGGCCCTTCAGTAATGGTGGGTGCCGGAGCGCTGATATCCGATGCGTTCTTCTTGATCCAGTCGCGCGCAACGGTGACGCTTTGATCGGCGCCTGCCTTGTCCTTGCATAATGTGAATGTCGTACAGCCGTCTGGGGTCCGCATGAGCCCCCACGAGATGAGGCCAGGAACGCCACGAAGCAGGGCTTCGACCTCGGCTTTACGCTCTTCGAGACGCGTGGTGAGTTTCTTGGCGCCATCGCCTGAGTATGAACGCAGTACGCCGTACATGACAAATCTCTGTAGTTCGAATCCAATGCGATTACTTCGCACCGAGATATCGATATCACGTTGTGTCTCTGAGGAACATAGGCGTCCTCCGAACTCCACCTTGCCGCGATTGATGGTCAAGCGGACAAGCTTCAATGAATCAGATCCGCCCACGTTAGGTGGCACTTTCGGTCAATCGCGACTGTGCCCGACGAGGTCGCGGCAGGCCTCTTGTTCCCCCAGCTCCGGACATGCCCACGATAGTCGAGGCCGGCGTCGACAGCAACCAGCATACTCACGCCCCCGCTGCTCTGGTCCGACATCAGTCAGGCCTGGCAACAGTCGATTGGGCGTGCAGCCTCGATACCGTCGCTGGCTGCACCTTGAAGAGGCGCACCACATCGGCGGCCGGTGGCTTGCCGGCAATGCTGAGCACTATCGAAAAAATAGGGCGGCCGATCAGCCGCCCAGTTTGACCCTAGGAAAGAACAAACAAGTGATCGAGGCCGCACACGAGGCGCGGCGGCGACGCTCGCTGGTCTGTTGGGAGAACAAATAGGCGCCAGGTCTTGCCGAAACGTTAATTCCGGAAATGGCATATGCATCAGTCTTGATCGGGAATTAACTCGGATTATCGCCAATCGGCACGAGCGCCGGGAGCTCCGCTGGTTTTTCGTTGGGTTTGGCGAAGCTCCCGGATCGACGCAAGTCGTGCCGGGATGACGGGTGTGGGTTTGGTTGGCCAATCCTGGCCAGTGGTGCTGCTCAGGCGCTCACAACGCCGAACACCTCCATGATCCGCGTGCCCTTGTGGGGGCCATCGACCGCGAACACCCATTTCCCGCCGGTGAAGGTATCGCAGAGCTTGGCGCCCTTGATCAGGATCCAGTGCCCCTGCTTGCCGCGATGGACGGCCAGAATGTAGTGCTGGAAGGTGCTGCGCGGCCGGCGCAGCCATTCCGCGACCGACGGGCGCTCGCGCCGCTCCAGATGCAGGTACCGCGCCCTGGGCACCATCCGGTAGCCGAACACGCCAAGCGCCGCGCCGACCTCCTCCGCCGTTGTCCCCTCGATGATGCGGCGCGCCTCCAAGGGGTCCGCGCGGTGATCGTGGATCGCCGCCTCGATCCGGCTCACGGAGAATCCGGTGATCGCGGAAATGACGGTCGGGCCGCAATAGGCGGTGCGGCCGGTGTCATTCCTCGCCTGATTGCGGGTCGGTGTCAGGGGTAGGGCCAAGCGGCTCTCCATTGTGCAATACGTAGTGGCGCTTGCCAGCAATCGCCAACAATGGTTGACGATCTGCTAACGGTGACGCGGATTGGCCGGGAGCGGCAAGCGAGCGGAGCCCATGTCATGAAGGACGCCAAGCCGAAAGAGGCCTCGCTCGAGTCGCGGCGGCCCCCTGTGGTGGCCGCGAGCGAGCTCGCCCGCTCTCCCGACCGGTTCTACAATCGCGAGCTGTCCTGGTTGCAATTCAACCATCGCGTGCTCGAGGAGGCCGCCAACCGCCATCATCCCCTGCTCGAGCGGCTGCGCTTCCTGTCGATCTCGGCTTCCAATCTGGACGAGTTCTTCATGGTGCGCGTTTCGGGCGTCTATGAGCAGATGCATGCGCGCGTCGACATCCGCAGCGACGACGGGCGTACGCCTGGCGAGCAGGTCGAGCGCATCAACCAGGCCGTCGCCAGATTGACGGGCGACCAGCAATTGCTGTGGTCGCAGCTGCGCGACGAGCTGAGGACCTCTGGCATCGAGATCGTGGAGGCCAACGACCTCTCGGCCGACGATCATGGCTTCCTCGAGCAGACCTTCATGGCGGAGCTGTTCTCGCTGCTGACCCCGATCGCGATCGATCCCTCCCACCCATTGCCGTTCATCCCCTCGCTCGGCTTCACGATCGTGCTCGATCTGCTCAGGCCCTCCGACGGCCGCCAGATGCATGCGCTGTTGCCGGTGCCCCAGCGCACCAGCCGCTTCATCCGCCTGCCCGAGCCGGCTGGCGGCACGGACAAGCCGGCACGGGCGCGCTTCATCCGGATCGAAACCGTGCTCGGCCTTTTCATCTCGCGCCTCTTCCACGGCTTCAGGGCGCTCGGCATGGGCGCATTCCGGGTGCTGCGCGACAGCGATTTCGAGGTGAAGGAGGAAGCCGAGGACCTGATCGGCAAGATCGAGGACGCTGCCCACGACCGCCGGCGCCGCGGCATGGTCATCCGGATCGAGGTCGATGCCGCCATGTCGGAGCGCCTGGTCGAGTTCGTGCGCCGCGAGCTCGATGTCGATCCTTCCCAGATCTTCCGCAAGGAGGGGATGCTCGGCCTCGTCGATACCCGCGAGCTGATCCTGCCGGAGTGGCGCGATCTGCTGTTCCCCCCTTTCGAGATCCGCTTCCCCGAGCGCATTCGCGATTCCGGCGGCGGCTGCTTCGCGGCGATCCGCGCCAAGGATATCGTGGTGCATCACCCCTATGAATCCTTCGACGTGGTGGTGCAATTCCTCAAGCAGGCCGTCGCCGATCCCAATGTCGTCGCCATCAAGTGGACGCTCTACCGCACCAGCAAGGACAGCCCAATCGTACAGCTGCTGAAGGAGGCGATCGACGCAGGCAAAGCCGTTACCGCCGTGGTCGAGATCAAGGCGCGTTTCGACGAGCTCGCCAACATCAGCTGGGCACGCGAACTCGAGGACGCCGGCGTCCATGTCGTCTATGGCGTGATGGAGCTGAAAACCCACGCCAAGCTCGCCCTCGTCGTCCGCCGCGAGGCCGGCAGCCTCGTCACCTACTGCCACCTCGGCACCGGCAATTATCATCCCCAGACTGCGCGCATCTA
>JANNSW010000293.1:0-11144 GCA_031403055.1 Hyphomicrobiaceae bacterium
GCTCGGCGCAGGTGCCACGCCACCTGCACCACCGAGCATACCGACAGTCGTGCCCACCGTCGAGGCTACGAAGCCGGCTGACGGCTGCGCCTCGATCGCCGACATCGAGGCCCGGTTCGCGGCGGGGCCGTGCTGCCCGCATTGCCAGTCCGACGACATCGTCAAGTGGGGCTCGGCCAATCGCCTCAGGCGCTATCGGTGCAAGGCGTGCGAGGTCACATTCAACGCGTTGACCGAGACGCCGTTGGCGCAACTGCACAAGCGGGAGTTGTGGATCGGCAATGCCCAGGCGCTCGTCGACGGCATCTCGCTGCGCAAGGTGGCGGCCCGTCTCGATATCCATGTGGGGACGGCGTTCCGCTGGCGGCATCGGTTCCTGACGGAGCCCAAGGCATTGAAACCAAGGGCCCTTGAAGGCACCGTCGAGGCCGACGAGACCTACTTCCTCTACTCTGAGAAAGGCTCGCGCAAGCTCGATCGCCCGGCGCGCAAGCGCGGCGGCAAGGCGAGGAAGCGTGGCCTGTCCGCCGAGCAGGTTCCCGTTCTGGTTGCGCGGGATCGCAACGAGGCGACGACGGATCAGATCCTCGAGGACCGCTCGACACAGTCGATCGCGGCGGTGCTGGGACCGGTCGTCGCCAAGTCGGCCGTGCTGGTCAGCGACGGCGCCGGAGCCTATCGCGCGTTCGCGGGCCAGGCCGGCATCCCGCACGTGGCACTCAACCTCAGCGCGGGCGAGCACGCCTGGGGCATCTACCACATCCAGAACGTCAACAACACCTGCAGCCGCCTCAAGGGCTGGATGCGCCGGTTCAACGGCGTCGCCACGAAATACCTCGACAGCTACCTCGGCTGGCACCGCGCCGACGACCGGGAAGGCGACACGCAGAACGCGAGCCGCATGCTCGCTGCAGCCTGGGGTTAGCCACCAACATCAAGGCCGAACAGCGCCATTTTTTTGCGTCGAGAAAGCTGCTCTCACAATAGCGCTTGATCTGTCGCTCTGAGCGCGGGACGCCGGCGGCGGTCAATCGATCGCTGACATCGTGGACGTTCAAAGTGTGACGAAGCTGGCCGTCGTCCTGCTGTGGCCGGCCGAGGCCGGGCGTGTCATCCATGCCTGAAGTTTAGCAAGACGAAGGTCGGTGAGGGGGCGTTGTCCCCAGACCTTTTGGTAGGCAGCAGGTAGACAGCGAACTTTTTGAGGATCTGATGCCTGCTTGAAATCCGGTGTAACTTTCTGAATCTGCTAGCGTTTTAGTGGTGGAGCCGAGGGGGATCGAACCCCTGACCTCTTGAATGCCATTCAAGCGCTCTCCCAGCTGAGCTACGGCCCCATCGTCTGGAGGTCACGGCCGGGTCGCGGTCATGCCATGGTGGCAAGGCGCCTGGGGGCGCGGACGGCGGGCGAGACGCTGCCTCCATAGGACGGCCCAGCCCTCCGATCAAGCGAAACCTTCTGGTGCGGCGGAGCGTGGCCGGCGCGGTCCCCGTTGCAACGCCCGCCCATTGCGTCTAGGCAGCCTCGCACCGACACCGCACTCGCAGGGAAGGGCAGGACGCGATGAGCAAGACCAACCCGGGGCATTTCTTCGAGGATTTCCGGCCCGGCCAGCTTCTCGTCCATGCAACGCCGCGCACGATCACCGACGGCGACGTCGCCCTCTACACGGCGATCTATGGCTCACGCTTTGCCGTGCAATCCTCGCAGGCGTTCGCCAGTGCGCTCGGCTATGAGCAGCGCCCGCTCGACGATCTGCTCGTCTTCCACGTGGTATTCGGCAAGACCGTGCCCGATATCTCGCTCAACGCCATCGCCAATCTGGGCTACGCCTCGGGACGCTTCGTGCGGCCGGTGCATTGCGGCGATACCCTCAGTGTCGTCTCCGAGATGATCGGCCGCAAGGAGAACTCCAACCGCCAGACCGGCACCGTCTATGTGCGCTCGACCGGGCGCAACCAGCGCGGCGAGACCGTGCTCGAGTACACGCGCTGGGTGATGGTGAGGAAGCGCGACGCCGCTGCTCCCGCACCCGACCCCGTGGTGCCCAAGCTGCCCGAGCGGGTTGATCCCGCAACGATCGGCACCGCAGTGCCCCCGCTCCGGCGCGCGGCCTATGACTGTGCGCTCGCCGGCAGCCCGCATCTGTGGGGCGACTACGAAGTGGGCGAGCGGATCGACCATGTCGACGGCATGACCATCGAGGAAGCCGAGCACCAGCTCGCGACCCGCCTCTATCAGAACACGGCAAAGGTCCACTTCAATCAATTGACCGAGTCGAAGGGCCGGTTCGGCAAGCGCATCGTCTATGGCGGGCATGTGATCTCGATCGCCCGCGCGCTCGCCTTCAACGGCCTCGCCAACGCTTTCCACGTCGCGGCCATCAATGGTGGCCGCCACGTGGCACCCTGTTTTGCGGGTGATACGATCCATGCCTGGAGCGAGGTCCTGGAGAAGGCGGAGCTGCCGGACCGGAGCGATGTGGGGGCCCTGCGCGTCCGGCTCGTTGCCGTCAAGAACCGGACCTGCGAGGGCTTCCCGCGGGTGAAGGCGGATGGCGAGTACGAGGAGGGCGTGGTGCTCGACCTCGATCTGTGGGTGGTGATGGTGCGTTGAGGAGCTGATCCCATGCGCCTCCCCTCCGACACCGCGCTGCTGCTGATCGACCTGCAGCTCGCGATCGATGATCCGATATGGGGGCCGCGCAACAACCCCGAGGCCGAGGCGCGCATCGCCGAGCTGCTGGCAGCCTGGCGCAAGGCCGCGATGCCGGTCGTGCATGTGCGCCATGATTCGCAGGAGGCGCACTCGCCCTATCGGCCGGACACACCCGGCAACGCGTTCAAGCCCGCCTTCGAGCCGGCGCCGGGCGAGCAGGTCATCGCGAAATCGACCAACAGCGCCTTCATCGGCACCACGCTCGAAGCCGATCTCGATCGCATCGGCGCGACCGACGTCGTCATGTGCGGCGTGCTGACCAGCAACTCGCTCGAAGCCACGGTGCGCCATGCCGGCAATCTGGGCTATCGGGTGTTCGTGGCGGGCGATGCCTGCTGGGCGGTCGACAAGCGCGACCTGCGCGGGCGGACCTGGCCGGCCGAGGACGTGCATCAATTGTCGCTCGCCAACATGCATGGCGAGTACGCCGAGGTAACGGCGAGCGGAGCGGTGATTGCCGCGCTCGGCTCGATCAGAAGGCGGTGAGATGCGACCGCTGCCCGTGACACCGTTTCCGCTGATCGAGGTTGCCGGACGCCCCCACGAGCGGGGCATCGCCTATGGGAAGGCGGCCCGCGAGCGCATCCGCCGCTCGATCGCACTCTATGCGAAGGCGCTTGCGGGTCTGGGCATGGGAACGGTCGGGTTGCAGGAGCACGTCGCGCGCCTGATGCCGGTGATCGAAGGCTTTGCTCCCGCCACCATCGCGGAGATGCGCGGCATCGCGGCGGGGGCCGATGTGAGCTTTGCCGAGGTCGTGCTGGTGAACGCGCGCACCGAGCTGTTGCAGCTCGCCAGCCGCGGCGGGCAAGGCCGCGACCCGGACGGCTGCACCGGCGCCGTGCTGCTGGCGCCTGCAACCGCAGGCGGCGAGGTGATCCACGGCCAGAATTGGGACTGGCGGGCGGAGTGCGTCGAGACGGCGATCGTATTGCTGGTCCGGCGCGACGACGGCCCCGACATCCTGACCTTCACCGAGGCGGGCGGGCTTGCGCGCAGCGGCCTCAACGGGGCGGGCCTCGCCATCACGGCGAACTACCTCGAAAGCGACCGCGACACTCGCGAGATCGGCGTGCCGCTTCCCTTCATCCGCCGCCGCGCGCTCGAATGCGAGCACCTCGCCGACATGATCCGGATCGTCGCGACGACACGGAAATCGGCGTCCAACAACATGATGCTCTCCCATCGCGACGGATTTGCAATCGATCTCGAATGCGCGCCCGACGAGGTGTTCCCGCTCTATCCGCGCAACGGCGTGCTGGTGCATGCCAACCACTGGAAAAGCCCGGTCGCGCTCGCCAAGCTGAAGGAGACGGGCCTCCTCGACGTGCCCGACAGCCTTTATCGCGACTGGCGGGTCGAGCAGATCCTCGCGCGCGACTGCGGCCGGCTCACGATCGACCACCTGCGGCAGGCGCTGCTGGACGATTTCGGTGCGCCCTATGCGGTCTGCCGGCCACCGGTCGAGGAAGGCGCGGGCAATCTGGGCGCCACCGTCGCCATGATCCTGATGCGGCCGGGCTCGGGCCTGATGGAGGTGACGCCGATGCCGGCCCGCAACCGCGAGACGGCGCAGTACCGGCTATAGTGATCTATTCCCAGGCATTCGCCGCGTTTTCTCATTTTTTGCCTTCGCTCATGGTCGCAATTAACTGATCGTTATGCCAAATCCCAATACCGTCGGCCTTTGGACAATGACGGGCCACGATCGATGAAAGACAATTGGCTGGGCGCTGGCTATGCGACCATTGGTGCGCTCGGTGCGGCGATCGCCTTTGGCGTTCACCTCGATGCCAATCGCAACACCCAGACGGCGTGGCAGCACCATCTGGAAGCCCGCCAGGCGGCGGCGTCCGAGCAGGCGCTGCAGGTCGGCAAGGCGATCGGCTCGATCTACGAGAACCTGCGCACCCTCAGCCTGCTCCCGAGCGTGCGCAAGATCGACCGCCACGGCACCACCCTGGGTGATGACGGGCGCGAAACGATCCAGCAGGTCTATAACAATCTTGCCAGCAACGTTGATGTGTCTGAAGTCTATATTTTACCGGTCGATTTCGACCCGGCAGCACTCGATCCGGTTACTGGCAAGCTGGAAGAACCAATATTGATGTTCGATCAATTGATCGTCAACGCCGGGCGTTTGTCTCATCAGGCAGATCCATTTGCAGCGGAGGCGGCGCCGAGTGAGGAAAATATTGATCAACCGGAAGAAGTTGAAATATACGAGTACCAATTACTTCAGAAACAACTCAAATGGCTTAAACATCGTTATTCGGTTCAAAACATCATCGTCGGCTTGAGCGTGCCGATGATCAGCGGTGGCGAAGTCATTACCTGCGACAACACCGATTACATAACCGACCGCACTGACGCCAGTCGCTCTGGTTTGATCTTTTCAATTCCGTTCTTCGGCCAAGATCGCAAGCTGAAGGGCAGCATCTCAGCCATCATCCTCACCAGTGCGCTACGACACTTACTGCCGGGCAGCCAATATTCGCTGAGCAGCCCGCACCGGGAGTTTGCGACCGCGGAGCTGGCTGCGCTGCAAGGCCAACAGCTATCGGGCTCGCCCGATGTCAGCCTCGTCAGCGCCGCATCGATCTTCTACGAGAACATCGCCATTGCGACCAGCGATCCGCGCGGCACCTGGACCTTGCGTGCCGAGTATCCCGCTGCCGATTTCTTCGCTGGCACCGAATTCGCTGCCATCCAGACGTTCGAGCGCACCGCACTCGGTACGCTTGCTCTCTTGACTCTCGCCGGCCTCGGCTGGCTCACCATGCTGCACCGGTGGAACAGGCAGATGCTGCACAGCGCTACGCACGACGCCCTGACCGGCCTACCCAACAAGGCCCTGTTGCTGGAGCGGATCGCGGAATCGATTGCGCGCAGTGCGCGCGGCGAGCAAGCCGGCCTGCTCTATCTGGACCTCGACCGGTTCAAGCTCGTGAACGACACGCTCGGTCATCCCGCTGGCGACGCCCTGCTGGTCCTCGTGGCCGAGCGCATGCGCAATTGCCTGCGCAGAAGCGATACCCTGGCGCGGATCGGTGGCGACGAGTTCGTCATTCTGCAGCGCGATCTCGAGCGGCCCGAGGATGCCTCCAAGCTTGCCCAGCGCATCATCGAGAGCATCGCGCTGCCCTTCGACGTCAAGGGACAGCCGGTCTCGATCGGAACGAGCGCTGGCATCTCGCTGATCGCCGCCGATGGGAACGATGCCGATACGTTGCTGCGCAACGCGGATCTGGCACTGTTCCGGGCCAAGGCCAATGAGCGCGGCTCATGGCGCTACTTCGAGCCCGCCATGGATGCCCAGCAACGCGAGCGCCGCCAGCTGGAGCTGGATCTCAGGAACGCGGTCGCCCGCGACCAATTGGTGCTGCACTATCAGCCCTTCGTCGACCTGAGCACGGAAGAGGTCATCGGCTTCGAGGCGCTCGTGCGCTGGAACCATCCCGAGAAAGGCATGGTGCCGCCGCTGAAATTCATCGACATTGCCGAGGATATCGGCGCGATCGGCCTGATCGGGGAATGGGTGATCCGGCGGGCGTGCCTGGATGCCATGGCGTGGCCCGACCACATCAAGGTCGCCGTGAACATCTCGGCCGCGCAATTCAAGAACGACACCCTCACGAGGATCATTACGTCCGCGCTCGACGAGACCGGCCTCGCGCCCGAGCGGCTGGAGCTGGAGATCACCGAATCGGTGCTGCTCGCAGCCGATGGCACCACGATGAAAATCCTCACCGAGCTGCGCGCCCTCGGCGTCAACATCGCGCTCGACGATTTCGGCACGGGCTATGCCTCGCTCAGCTATCTGCGCTCGTTCAGCTTCGACAAGATCAAGGTCGACCGCTCGTTCGTGTCGGATACGTGCGACACGGGCACCGACATGGCGATCCTGACCGCCATCGGCTCGCTCGGCTTGAGCCTGGGGATGACCATCACGGCCGAAGGCGTCGAAACCGAGGAGCAGCTTCGCAAGATCCGCGCTCACGGCTACACGCAGGTCCAGGGCTATTACTTCAGCCGCCCGGTGCCGATGGCGAGCACCATCGCGTTGATTTCCGAGCCGCGCTTGGCGTTGGCGGTCGCCTGACCAGGCTTCATGCCCGATCCGGCTGAGCCGTGCTCGCCGCCTCCGCTGCGTGGCCGAAGATGAGCCGCTGATAGACGAGGCCGATGGCGACCAGCGCCAGTCCCAGGCCGATGAAGGACAGCGCCCGCCAGATGCCTTCGACGCCTGACAAATCGAACACGAACACCTTGATGACCGCCAGCACGATGATGACGGCGGAGGCAATGCGGGCCGCGAGCGCTCCCCGCCAGAGCCCGTAGCCGAGCAGGCCGCACCCGAGCAGCACCCAGGCGATCGAGGTGGCGACGCGCTCGGTGTCCCCGGTCGGATGCCCGGCCAGACCGATCTGCGGCCCCTGGAAGAGATGGCGCACCTCGAGCGAGACGTAGCCGAAGGCGAGCGCGGCCGCGAACCCGCCGACAGCGATGGCGTACCAAGCCGGACCCGTTTTGCGGACCTCGCTGGCAACGAACGCCGCAAAGACAGCGGGGAGTGCATAGGCCAGCAGCAGCGAGCTGATGATGGGCCTGCCGGTCACCATCTCGTCCGTCAGCAGCGGATTGAACGCGAGCCCAAGACCGATCGCCGCGGCAAGACCGGAAAGCCCGCTGAAGATCAGCGCAGCGACCTGAAAGACCGGATTGGAGCGGGTAAGATCGAGCCGCCTCAGCCCATAGGCAAAGCCAAGGCCCGTCAGAGCGAAGAGCCCCTGCTCGACATGGCCCGAATCCGCCAGCAAGGGATCGCCGGCATTGAGGCCGTGGCGGATCTGGAAGTACACGAGCAGCGCTGCAAACAGCACGGCAAGCGCCTCGCAAATGCGCACCGCCACGTCGTCCGCGCGCCCACGCAACTGATCGGCTGCCGCCCAGAAGCAAGCCGCCGGCACGCCATAGCCCAACAACAGCCAGTTCAGGATGGGCACCTGCCCCAGCTCGCTCCCCATGATCCGCGGGTCCCAGGCGAGGCGGGCCGCCACGACCAAGCCGAGCCCGATCACGGCAAAGCGCAGGCTCGGGATGTCGAGGCGCCGCGCCACCAATGCCGTGCCCAACGCCGCCAGCGCGAAGGCAACCGTCAGATAGCCGCGATCGAGCGCAAACACGAGGGCGAGCGAGAGTGCCGCGATGGCCGCAGCGGCGAGCGCTCCGGTGCCGAGCCGCAATGCCAGTGTCGGCGCGCTCGCCTCATGGCGCAGGAACCGCTCGGTACCGGCCGTGAAAAGAAGCCCGAGCGACGTCGCCGCCAAGGCAAAGAACACCGAGCGGTCGAACTCGGTGACGCGAAGATAGGTCACGATCAACACCAGCAATGGCGGCACGGTTGCGGCGATGGCATAGGGAGCGGCGGCTGGCAATCGCAAGGCGGGTCCCGACAAGTGCCGCAGCGCCGCCATCACCGCGACCAGAATGACCGCGGCCGCGCCCCAGGCGAGGTGGAGCTTGACCTCGCCGGGAAGCGGCGTTGGAATGTCGAGCACCGGCACGCCGATGTCGTTGGTCGGCAGCGGCAACTGCACCGGCTCCACCACGATTGGCGCCAGCGCCCAGACGACGGTCACAGCCAGACCGACCAGCCCCGCGAGAACGGCCGCCGTCGAGGCGGGTGGGCTGCGCCAAGCGGTCAGTGCCGGGATGGCGATCGCGGCCAACGCGAAAATGGGCCAGAGCGGCGCGACGCGCGTATCGGCCAGGATGAGAATGGCGAGCGCCGTCAATGCCGCCAGCGCAGCCGCCGCGACCCAATCCGGCTCGGCATCCTGATCGCTCGTCGCCAGATGAGGCACCAGCGCGAGGAAGACCGCGGCGAGCGCGAGTTGAATGGCCGTATGAGCCATCGCCGCATGCGGCCAGGTCCAGGCGGTCTCGGGCGGGGCGGTCAGCAGGAAAATCAGACCCCAGCCGATCGCACCCGCAACCGCGGCGATCGCCAGCCACAACCAGCGTCGCAGCCTCGAGAGCCCAAAGGCAGCGGCCGATACGACCCCGATGAAGACGACGACAGGCCAGGGATTGGAGGCATCCGAAGCTACCAGCAGCGGCGTCGCGAACGATCCGGCCAAGCCGAGCCCGGCGAGCGCGGGCCCATAAAGCGCAGAGCCGATCATGGCACCCAGGCCGGTCGCGGCGAGCAGCACGAACGCCAAGGCCGGCCCGATGAAGCCATAGAGCGCGTGCGCCGCATAGATCGTCGCGAAGGCGGTGACCGTGCCTGACGCCATCAGCACGCTCGGGATGTGGGCAGACGGGAAACCCGCAAGATCGCTCTTCGACTCGTTGCGCCGCAGCCACTCGCCCGCCCCGGTCAATGCCGCCGCCAGCAGAAAGCCGAGTGCCACCCGGACGCCGGGCCCGAGCCAGCCCTCCTGCAGGGCATGCCGCACCATCAACAATCCACCGAGCGACAGCGCCAGCCCACCAACCCAGACCGACCAGCGGGTGCCGATCCGCTGCTCGAGGCTGACACTGGCCGGGCCGACAGGGCTCGATGGCGGCGCTGGCACCAGCGGCACCGCCGCCTCGACCGGTTTCACGATCGCTGCCTCGACCCGAGGCTGCTCTGGCGCTGCCGAGGGTGCGCCGTTCTCCAGTCGGGGCCTCAGCGCGCCCAGGCTCCCCTCGATCGACCTCAGCCGCGCTTCCACGCTGTCCAGCCGTTGGCGGCCCGACAACACCAGCACGAGGCCGACGATCGAGGCCAACGGTAGCGCGACCGCCAGCAAACCCAACAGGATCCAGAGCACCCGGCACAGCCTCCGAATTGCGGATTGATCGAGGACTGAATGAACCCCGGCACGGCCCCGCAGGCAAGAGCTATCGCTGCGATAGGTTTGTTGTCGGGATGCCCGGGACCAAGCGAGGTGCCATTCGGCGGGCTGCCCTACTGCAGCTCCTTCAGCAGTCCGTCGAGGTCGAGCCGATGCGTCCCCATCGCGAGCCCGCCCTTCTCGTTGCGCGGCCATTCCGCTTCCAGCCGGTCGCGATAGAGCTCGACGCCGTTCTGGTCCGGGTCGCGCAAGTAGATCGCCTCGCTCACGCCATGATCGGAGGCGCCGTCGAGCGCAATACCCGCCGCGAGCACGCGCCGCAGCGCATCCGCCAGCTCGCGCCGGGTCGGGTAGAGTATCGCGGTGTGATAGAGGCCGGTGGTGCCGGGGGGAGGTGGCGAGCCGCCCTTGCTCTCCCAGGTGTTGAGGCCGATGTGATGGTGATAGCCCCCGGCCGCGATGAAGGCGGCCTGCGAGCCGGAGCGTTGCATCAGCTCGAAGCCGAGCACGCCGCAATAGAAGCCGAGCGCGCGATCGAGGTCGGCGACCTTCAGATGCACATGGCCGATGCGGGTGCCGGCGTGGACCGGGACTCCCGCCTTGGCGGCGCCGAGCGGCAGGGGTCTGAGACGGTCGGGCATGGGTGATCCTCCGATGCTTGCAGTTGCATGGATTTAGGTCGACTCGGTCCCAAGTGCAAGTGGGCGCTCACGACAGCGCCGTGTCGGGCAGCATGAGCGGCTGGCCTGCGACAGCGAGCGGGCCGCGGATCATCAGAAAGTCCTCATGCTCGGGGACATGGGGAACGGCGCGGAACACTCCGCCCAGCCGATCCGGCGGGAAGCGGACATGGAGCTCAGCCGACGGTGCGAGCCCGAGCACACAGGCAAGCCGCGCGCCCGCTGGCAGCCGCGGCGCCACGATGTCGATCAGCGTCGTGGTGTCATCGGCCCGGCTCCAGACCACGAGCGCATCCTCGCGCTCCAGATAGTCGAGCTGCCAATCCGGCCGATAGAGTGCGTTCGCAATGAAAACATCGCCATTGCCACAGAGTCCGAAACGCTCCGAGACCGGCTGGCGGCGCGCATGCAGGTCCAGGACGAAAGCCCGATCTTCCGCGCTTGCGAGCGAGAGCGGGCGCGCGGCCGGTGTCATCCAGTCGGTCGAGCCGGCACCGAGCACGCCGACAAACCGGTGCTGTGCCAGCTCGCGAAAGCCGAACGGCCGATAGAGACCGGGCGTCGCCGTGAACAGCAGCAGCGCTTCGAACCGCGCTAAAGCATAGTCGAGCACGCGGGCCATCAGATCGGTGAAGAGCCCACGGCGGCGAAAGGCGGGACGGGTCGCGACCGCATGGATCTGCGCCGCCGGCACGATCCGGCCACCGGCCAGCAGCGGCAATGGCCGGATCGAGACATTGGCGGCGATCATCTCGCCATCCATCCAGGAGAACGCGCGATAGCCCGGGTGCCAGATCCCGAGCTGGCTATAGGCTTCCAGATCGATGTCGAAAATGTCCCGCAGCAGCGCCACCCAGGCGAGCCGGCGCGCCGGATCGGCAAGATCGTCGATGCGAA
>JANNSW010000294.1:0-3323 GCA_031403055.1 Hyphomicrobiaceae bacterium
GTGGCTGGTGGTCGAGGGGCCGATCGCGCCGGTGATCGAGGATGCCGAGCTTTGTGCAGCCGCGGCAGGCCTGCTGCCGGCGGAGCCGTTCGGGCTGCAGACTTGGGGGCAGTGGAGCGAGGCAGTCAAGGCTGCGACCGGGCGCAAGGGGCGCGCGCTGTTCCACCCGCTCCGCCTCGCCTTGACGGGGCGCGAGCAGGGGCCGGAGCTGAAGGCGCTGCTGCCGTTGATCGGCCGCGAACGGGCACTCGAAAGGCTTGCCGGCCTGCGGGCATGAGGCGGACGCCCGACGACGCGCATTCGAAGTGTGCTATGGTGGACCCATAACCTGTGATCACATCAGAGATACGATCGCCGCCAACAAGGTGGCACTGGCCGAGTGGGGGTTGCCTCATTGCGCCTGTTCGGGTCGCATGGCCGAGACTCCCCCGGTCCAGGCAGTGATGTGGATTTGCTCGTCGCCTTCGAGGGCTTGCCGACATTCGACCGGTACATGGGGCTGAAGCTGTTTCTCGAGGACCTGCTCGGGCGGCGCGTCGATCTCGTGACCGAGGACGCTCTGCGACCGGAATTGAGGCCAGCGATAGAGCGAGAGGCAATCCGTGTCGCGTGAGTGGCGGCTCGACTGGCGCGATGTGATCGAATGCTGCCGAAAGATCGAGCGCTATGCTGCCGGCATGGACCTCGATGCGTTCAAGGCAGACGAGCGCACTTATGATGCAGTCGTTCGAAACGTCGAATTGATCGGCGAAGCGGTCAAGGCGCTGCCGGAGGATGCTCGCGCGCTCGCCCCGCAGATCGAATGGCGCAGGATCGCCGGGATGCGGGACTTCGTGGCACACGTATACTTCGGCATCAACGACATGATCCTTTGGGAGGTCGTGACGAGCAAGGTGCCGGAATTGCTCGCTGTCATGGAGCGCATCGACATCACTTCGACGTCCGATCCAAATGGCCCATGATCCGACCCCAGCTTGGTCACCCGGAAGCTCCCAGGCTGTTCGCGGGTATGGAGCAGACGATCTTTCGGGACCATGCGCCAGGAGGACTGCGAGCATCCGCGCATGGAGCGCTGTCGGCGCGTCGGGGGCTGAGCCCTTGCAGCTTTGCCCTCTCGAGAAACACATCCTGGCATCACCCGTCATCCCGGATCAAAGCTTTCGGCTTTGTCCGGGATGACGGGTGGATGGGTGTGCGCGAGACGTTTCCTCAAACACGCATTCCGGCGCAGCCGGTTGGGAAGCTAAGGACGATCCGAACAACAACTGCTCCGCCTTCCCGGACGATCGGAGCCCTGGCCTAACGCCAGGGCGGAGATTGATCCGGGATCCAGCGCAAGAAGCGGCGAAGCCGCAACATATTGGGCCTTCGGCACTTTTCATGCGGGGTCCCGGCTCCGCGCTCCCGCTGGTCGCCTGGCCGGGAAAACGGCTGGGCGGACTGCATAAGCTTCAATTCGATTCGGTTATTGTCGTCGGTGTCCTAACTCGTCAGGCCCGATTTGCGCATGAACGCGACTTGCAGATCGATGCCCGCGAGCGTGCCACGCACGCCATACGAGCTTACCAGATAGTCCAGGCGCTTGAAGAACGGGATGGCGTTCTGCGTCACGCGTACGCTCACCTCGGTGAAGCCAGCGCGCGCCGCACGCTCCTCGGCGTCCTTGACGAGCAGTGAGCCGATGCCGAGGCCGCAGAACAAGGGCTGCACGAACACATCCGAGATGCGCGCGATGTGGCCGGTGTCGTTGGCATGGCTCCAGCCCGCGGTGCCGACGAGCTCGTCGCCGAACCAGGCTCCCACCGCTTCGGTCCCCAGGATCTGATCGGCGTAGGCGGGGGAGCGGATCTGCTCGACCAGCGCCTCGATCTCGTCGGGATTGTAGGTCTGCGACGCCAGCATCCGGAAGGCGGTCGTATGCACATACCGCACCGAGGAGAGATCATCGATCTCGATGGGCCTCAACTCGGACAGCGCCCCAACGTCACGCAGCGACCTAGCCAGCATCGAACGACCTACTCACACCAAGCGGAGCAACTGCGCTCTTTGCCAACAGTGGCATTGAGCGAGAGATCCGACGCCTACACGGAGGCATTCCCGATCCCAGAAACCGAGGTGACGAGCGGGCGTGCCAACACCAGCACTTTCGGCCCGCGAGCCGGCGAGTTCAAGTCCCTCAACCCAGATAAACCTGTGCAAGACTTTGGAGTTTTTGCCCGCTGCCAGCGTCCGGCCGACGGCAAGCGGCTCGCCGGCGGGGGTACTATTGCGGCTGGGCGTCGGCTGGCGCTGCCTGTCCGGAGTGGTCGAGCAGGGCCTGGATCTGGTCGTCATCCAGCCCGGTCGCATCTCCCGTCGTCGCCTCGGCAGCGTCGGCGGGCGCCTGCGCATTGGCGCCCAATTGCGTCTTGCCTGCCGCTGCTGCGGGCTCGGCGGATCCCTGCTGCTGGCTGCTCACCGTGCCGCCATTGGGATCGAACTCGGCGACCTTGCACGAGCAGCCCGATACCAGCTGCTTGCGGTAGCGCCACGCTGTCTTCAGATCGGTGTAGGGGGTGCCGGCGAGCGAGGTGGCACTTTCGACCTCGGCTCCCGGATTCTGATAGACGTAGAGCTCGGCTGGCGCTGCGCATTGCGAGGTGCAGGCGGCTGCATCCTTGTCGAAGGCCGTCGGCAAGGTTGCGTAGCTGATCGGGAAGTAATAGCCATCGCACAGCCGGACGCAGATGGTGCGGTAGGTCGCGTAGGGCAGCGTCTGCCCCTGATAGGGCGTGAGGCCAGGATCGGCGCCCTCCCCGTCGTCCCAGAATCCATAGTTGTTGCGGTTGGTGCGCCGTTGCGCCTCCTGCTGGTACTGCGGACCGCAACCTTGGCGGGCGAGCTCGGCGATCAACGCGTCCTGGCGGGTCCGCTGGTCATAGGAGCTGGACGCCCGCTGGCGCTGCTGCTCGAGCTCGGCCAATTTGCCGCGCGCCTCCTCGATCTGGTTCTGCAGCCTGATGCACTGCGGCGTATTGCGCAGCGTCTTGGTGAAGAAGAAGTAGTCGTAGCAGTCGGCCTGCTCGGACTTGGCCTGCGAGCGCTGATAGATCCTGTCGTATTTGCGGATCTCGTCCTCGATGCGCGGCAGCAGCTCCTGGCCCTGGCTCGAGGCCTGCCAATCGCGGGCGAGCTGCTGCTCGAGATCCCGGCAATAGAGCACGCGTTGCGAGTTGGTCTGGCTCTGACTACTGGTCTGGGCGATGGCGAGCGCGGGCAACGCAGCGGCCAGAACCGCTGCGATCACGATGACAAGGCTGCCGGCTCGACACCCGATCCGCACC
>JANNSW010000295.1:0-1775 GCA_031403055.1 Hyphomicrobiaceae bacterium
GAGGAGGTCTCCTCCCATCCCGATCCGAGTTCCTGCACGATCCTGCCCTGGAAGCCCGAAGTCGCCTGGTTCGCGAGCGACCTCTGGTGCGAGGGCAAGCCCTTCGAGCCCTGCAGCCGGAACATCCTCAACCGCGTGCTCGAGCGGGCCGAGGATATGGGCTACACCTGCAACCTCGGCATGGAAGCCGAATTCTTCGTCTTCCGCGACACCGAGGGCGGCGGCTTCGGCCCCATGTCGGACAGGAAGAACCTCGACAAGGCGGCCTATGACTGCGTGCGCATGCTCGACAACCTGCCCTGGATGAGCGAGCTGGTCGATGCCATGAACAAGCTCGGCTGGGACGTCTACTCCTTCGACCACGAGGACGGCATCGGCCAGTTCGAGGTCGACTTCAAGTACTTCGACGCCCGCACCATGGCCGACAGGTTCGTCTTCTTCCGCATGATGGCGCACGAGATCGCGCGCAAGCACGGTGGCTTTGCCACGTTCATGCCCAAGCCCATGGGTGACCGTGCCGGCAGCGGCGCCCACTTCAACATGTCGCTCGCCGACAGGAAAACCGGCCAGAACCTGTTCCAGGACAACAAGGACAAGCTGGGCCTTTCCAAGCTCGGCTACCAGTTCATCGCTGGGATGTTGAGACACCTGCCGGCGATCTGTGCCGTGACGGCACCGACCGTCAACAGCTACAAGCGCCTCGTCATCAAAGGCAGCATGTCGGGCTTCACCTGGGCGCCGGTCTGGGCGTGCTATGGCAACAACAACCGGACGAACACGGTCCGCATTCCCTCGGGCGGCGGCCGCGTCGAGCTGCGGGCCGCCGACTCGGCCTGCAATCCCTATCTCGGCGCCGCGCTGACGCTGGCAGCCGGCCTCGAGGGCATCGAGCAGGGGCTCGATCCGGGCGAGCCGCACCTCGACAACATGTATCTGAAATCGGACGCGGAGCTGAAGGAGATCGGCGTCACGCGTCTGCCGCAGTCTCTTCGGGAAGCCGTCGACGCCTTCGCGGAGGATCCCTTGGCCGAGCGCGTCTTCGGAAGCAAGATGTTCGAGACCTGGGTCTCCTACAAGCGCGAGGAGTGGATGAGCTACATCAACTACGTCTCCGATTGGGAGCGCACGCGCTACCTCAAGTTCTTTTGATCAGAGGGCGCGGGCCGCTTGCGACCGCAGACTCGCTCCTGTGAGAGGCACTGAATGGCGACCAAAGGGAAAGCGGCACGATCGACGCCACAAAGGCCATCGGCAAAAACCGAGTGGGTCGATGGCAAGGCGCATCTCCATATCGAGAATACCTCGGAGCTCGGCGAGGTGTTCCGGATCACGGAGGAACGCTTGCAGGCGGCGCTAGCACGGGCCCCGAGCGTCGCTCGCCGGATCAGGGTGACGCTGGGTGCCGACGGCGATGTTTTCGACCGCGAGATCAGGACGGCAGACGCGCTCTTTGCCTGGAATTTCGACCGAACGGCACTCGCCGCGCGCGCGCCGCGACTGCAATGGGTCCACGCGCACGGGGCGGGCGTCAGCCATCTTCTCCCGCTCGACTGGCTGCCCGAGGGAGCGGTCCTGACCAACAGCCGGGGCGTGCACGGCGACCGCGCGAGCGAGTACGTCATCATGGCGATCCTCGCGCTCAACAACCGGCTCCCCGAGATGTTCACCAATCAGCGGGAGGGGCGCTGGGAGCAGCACTACAACACTGCGATTCGCGGCAAGCGGCTGCTCATCATCGGCGTGGGCTCGGTCGGCGGCGGAGTGGCCCGGGCAGC
>JANNSW010000296.1:0-4081 GCA_031403055.1 Hyphomicrobiaceae bacterium
CCGATGGTCTCGTGGCTCTGCCCGAATTGCAGGTCGAACAGCGACCACATGGCGAAGTGGCTGTTGGTGACCGGGCTCATCGGCGGGTAGCTCGGCATGTAGATGTCCTCGGCCTCGGCAGCGAGGCGCGCGAACTGCCGCGCCTCTTTGGTCGCAGCCAACTGCTCGGCCGTGATTGAGATCAGCGCCTGGGCGTGCGTGTAGACGGCATAGCAGGGGTCGACGCCCTCCGCGATCCGCCGCTCGAAGCCGCCGGCGTCCAGCTTTGCGTCGCGCAGCAGTTGCTTCATCTGCCTGTGGCCGGCCAGATCAATGACCGGCGCCTTCGCCTCGGCTGCGATGTGGCGGGCGATCTTCTCGGCGGTCGTGCCCATGTCGGACCCTCTGCTTGGGTAAGCGGCCGAATTGCGTGGCAGGCGGGAATGTCCCGATGTCCCGAATCGTCGGCACAGCTTGCCGCGGCGGCGACGCGCCCGGAAACCGCTGACCTCAAAAATCTGTGGACGGCTGCGATCGCCAATTTTGCTGCTCGCTTCGGCTTCGAGCAGCAGGTGCATCCCAATAGGAGAAATCCGCCCCACGAGGCAGGGCGGCATCGACCATAGTGAACGCCATGTCCGTTGCCCGGGGGTATCGCGTCGAGGTGCAATGCTGCTCAGACTGCCGCCTACTCTGAGGCAAGAGCGTCTCTACCTGCTGCGGCTATCTCGTAACCTAGGCTCCGGTAGCCTGTCTGGCGTTTGAGGGCCATGCGCGCGAGGATGGGCACACTCGAGTCTACGTAGTCATGGACGATCACCTCCCGCTTGGCGTGGTGCTCGCGGTGCAGGCGGCCCACGTACTGGGCGAGCGTGCCGCGCCAGGAGATCGGCATGGTCAGGAACAGTGTGTCGAGGGAGGCATCGTCGAAACCCTCGCCGAGGTCGCGGCCAGTCGCGAGAAGAAGCCGCTCCTCGGTGTCGGGCCGCTTCAAGCGCTCATCGGCCTCGCGGCGCTCGGCGGCACTCATGCCGCCGTAGAGAACGACGAGGTTCTTCGTGAACTTCTGGAAGCGAATGCGCAGGTCATCGAGGTGGTCACGGCGTTCGGTGAGGATCACTGGTCGTCGTCCGGCCTCGAGACTCGTCAGCACATCGTCGAAGATGAGAGCATTGCGCTTCTCGTCCCGCGCGAGTGCGGCATAGAGTGCGGTGATCTGCAAAGGTGATTGGCTCTCGAGCTCTGGAGCCAGCCGGAAACCGGTCTCACGGATCGTGACCTTGTGGCTGAAGGAGCGCGTTGCGGCCTGCGACTTGGCATCGACGCGATAGCGGACCGAGCCGCACTGCATGAAGATGATGGGGTGATGGCCGTCCTTGCGAGCGACCGTGGCGGAGAGCCCGAGCACGAACCGCGCTTTCGATCGCCGCGCGACGAGCTCGAAGCTGACGGCGGAGAGATGGTGGCACTCGTCGACGATCAGGTGGCCGTAGTCCCCGACGAGGTCGCTCACCTCGCCATTCCGCACGAGGCTCTGGATCAGCGCGATGTCGAGGCGTCCGGACGGCTTGCGCTTGCCGCCGCCGATGGTTCCGATGCCGCCATCCTCGATCGACAGGAAGGTCTTCAGGCGCTCACGCCATTGGTCGACCAACTGCCGCCGATGGACAAGGACGACGGTGTTGAGCCCGCGTTCTGCGATCATGCGGGCGCCGACCACGGTCTTGCCTAACGCGGTCGTGGCGGCGAGCACGCCGAAGTCGTGTGGCTCGAGAGCGGCCACGGCTGCCGCCTGTACATCGTGGAGTTGGCCGAGGAACGAAACATCGAGTGTCGTGCCGCGCTGGCGTTCGTCGGTGATCTGCGATCTCCCGCCGTTCCCCTCGATGAGCTCGATCACCTCGTCGAGGCAACCGCGCGGCAATGCGACATGACGCATGTGAAGCTCGGCGCACGAAATGATCCGCGGTTTGCCGTAGGTCGGCAGACGCATCGCCTGGGCGCGATAGAACTCCGGGTTCTGGAAAGCCGCGATCCTGACGGGTTGAGCGACGAGCGATGGCGGCAGGCCGGTTCGGTCGATGTAGACTTGGTCAGCGAGCACGACGCTGATCGCTTCTGGCAGTGGCTCCTTGACGGGCCGAGACCTATGCCGCCGCGACGGCGTCATCTTCCAGGGCTCGTCCGCATTCTCGTCCTCAACGGCAAGCCGGACTCCGACGATCCCGCCGGGCATGTCGGCCTCGGCCTTGGCCAAAATCGCAGACACCTCCGACGATGACAGTCGATGCAGCGAGGACAGGAACGCCCATTGATCGGGATGCGGCTCGAGCTTGTCATCGACGAACATGCTGTTGCCGCTCTCGCGCGCCCGTCGCTGCAATGGCAGTGCGATCAGGTTGCCGAAGCCGCCACTCGGCATGGTGTCCTGACCCGGAAACAGCCGATCGTAGGATTTGAAGCCGATCTCCGGTCTACGATTCATGGTCCGCGTCAGCAGCATCGTCGCGAGACGGCGAGCCTCGAAAGCTGGGACGGCATCAGAAAAGAACAGCCAGACGTGACCGCCATTGCCGGAGCGCGAGCGCTCGAGTGCAGCCGGCACGGCCAGCTCGCGGCACGTCGCGAGGAACGCGAGCGCATCGCTCGCCCAGCTCTCCTCGTCAAAGTCGACAGCGAGGAAGTGGCATGTGTCGTCGAACAGCAGAGGGTAGACTCCGACGACGAAGTCGCCACGGCCGTTGTGCCGAATGCGATCCTCGCCGCGCAGTTGCGCCTCGATCACCTCGTCGCTGACTAGTGTTCCGTCCCATTCATTCGATTCCGGCGAAGCTGGATCAATGAATGGGCCGAAAAACTAGCGGGGTCTGAGAACCACAAGATCAGCAAAGCTGGCTTTCGCGATCAGAACAAGACTGGAGGCGTGTGCCGCTCCCGAACCTCCGGGCAGGCCTCTGCACCGGCGTCGGCTCAGTCCGCCAGGTTGACGATTTGCACCCGGCGGTTCTCGTCAGCCAGCGGGTCGGCCCGGTTCTTGAGCTGCTCGAATCCATAACCCAGGGCGAGCAGGCGCTCTGCGGGCAGATTGTACTGGTCGATCAGGAATTGCTTGACGGCACTGGCTCGTCGTTCCGAGAGGGTCTGATTGTACCCGGCATTCCCTTTGGCATCAGTATGACCCGCGACCAGGAAGGCGACCTTTTTCAATGCGCTGTCGGTGAGGGCCTTGCCGAGTGTCATCAGGGCCGGAAGGGCCTTCGGGGTGATCGCCGCGGAGTCGAAATCAAAATAGATCTCGAGATCGACGCTCGGCCTCTCCTTGACGATCTCGGCGACCTTGTTGCGCTCCTCGACGGAGATAGCGCGGATTCCCTTGGCCCGCAGGCCTTCGAGAAGTTGCTTCTGTGCCTTGGCGCGGGCTGGATCCGCGAGTTGAATGGCCCGGGTCGGTGGCTTCTTGGTGAGGGCCTCGATCAGCGCGGCCGCGGACGGCTCTTGGGCTGCCACGGGCCCCAGCATCGGCGCCAGCCAGAAAGCGCACGAGAGAGCTAAGACGAGGGTTTTGAAGAATAATCCCGGTGGACTGAGGCAAACTCCAGCGATTGACATGAATGCACCTGTCGGTTGGTGACCACGGCATGATCGACCTGACTCTATCTGAAATCTTGCTGCGGATGGCTCGCCTCGAGAGGCTGTGCGTCCAGGTGCAGAACGCCCCCCCTTCCCTCATGCTGTGGCGGGCGTAGTATTGGTGTACGATAGCCGTGATGCGGCGCAGGAGGGCAGTCGGATGCGGGACACTCTGCGGGCGTTGGCTCTCGGCGGGCTGCTGGTGCTGGTGGGCCTGCATCCGGCTTTTGCTGCCAAGCGGGTAGCGCTGGTGGTGGGCATTGATCGCTACGAGGCGTTGCCGAAACTCGAGAAGGCAGTCAACGATGCCCGCGCCGTCTCGGCGGCGCTAAGGACAGCCAGAACAATAACTGAATCTTTTTCGCGAGCGGTTGTGCCTTGGCGTAGGGTGCAATAGGCACCTTCGCCGTATTGCACCTTCGGCTGGCGTTGCGATCCGGGGTGGTGCAATACGGCCTGAAGCAGGCCTATT
>JANNSW010000297.1:0-5676 GCA_031403055.1 Hyphomicrobiaceae bacterium
GCCGACGTGCTCGCGGTGCTGCAGCCGATCTGGCAGACGATCCCGGAAACGGCTTCGCGCGTGCGCGGGCGGATCGAGAGTGTGCTCGACGCCGCCAAGGTGCAGGGTTTCCGCTCCGGCGAGAACCCGGCCGCATGGCGCGGGCACTTGAAGCTGATCCTGCCGGCCCGCCAGAAACTGACGCGCGGCCACCATGCCCGGATGCCGATCGACGACGTGCCCGGCTTCATGGCCAGACTTCGGGTCCGTCCCGCAGTCGCCGCCCGCTGCCTGGAGTTCGCTATTTTGACCGCCGCTCGATCCGGCGAGGCGCTGGGCGCCGGCTGGGATGAGATCGACATCGGGGCCAAGGTGTGGACGATCCCGGCGAGCCGTATGAAGTCAGCCCGCGAGCATCGCATTCCGCTCTGTGAGCGGGCGCTGGAGATCCTGGCCGAGATGCCGCCGCTGCGCGACGGCGATCAGGTGTTCCCTGGCCAGCGCAGCGGCAAGCCGCTGTCCAGCATGGCGCTGGAAATGCTGCTGCGGCGGATGGCGATCGAGGGCGCGACAGTTCACGGCTTCCGATCGTGCTTCCGGGATTGGGCCGGCAACCGCACCAGCTTTGCCCGCGAGCTGGCCGAGCATGCGCTCGCGCACGTCATCGGCGACAAGGCCGAGCAGGCGTATCGCCGCGACGATGCACTTGAACGAAGGCGGCCATTGATGGAGGCTTGGGCAACATTCTGCGAGCCGAAGCCGGGTAGCAACGTCGTCCCGATGCACGCAACGCGGTAAACTCGAGCTCGCGCGGATAGGACGGTCACCCGACAAGCCGGGCACTCCACTCGGTTTCCGCGCGGTTACCCTGGAGGTGATGGGAGAAACGCAATGGCGAGCATAGCCAATCACGCGGGCGGGCTTCCCGCCACTTCGCATGTCTTTCTGTCCGAATTCTTTACGTGGGTGCTGGACGGCGTGGCACGCGATGACGCGGCCGTGAAGCAATTGGCCGTTCAGCAGCTCGATCGGGATGCTGAGCTATGGGGCGACCATTTCGGTCCCGGGTGGCTGACGCACCTCCTGCCGCTGATCCGGGACGGGTACGCGACCTACCCCAAGCTTGATGCGACCAGTGAACAGAGCCACGAGATCAATCAGCGATTCTTTGTGCTTGCCCAGCGCTGGCTCGAAAGCCATGGCGGCTGCGCCGAAGATGCACTGGCGGAGGTCGAGCACGAGCTGGCACGGCGCCAGGATCGCGACCCTCGGCATATCGCGTTGGAGCGCCTGCTGTACGACCGCGCGGCAGTTGGCAAGCTGGTGGTGAAGGCGCGGAAGTGGAACGATGTCAAGCGTCGCGCCGCATCAGAGTACGAGCCGGTTCCGGCCGATTTCTTTCTGAGGCCCTGTCGGTATTTCTATTCTGTTTTCAACGGTCCATCGGAACTCGTGCGATGGACGGACGATGGCTCGCCGAACTGGCTGCTCGATTCCGTTTTCGACAGGAACGACCCTCCCGTTTCCTATGTCGAAGCCAAGATCACGCGAAAAGATGCGCTTGCGTTGATGAAAGAGTTCGCGCCCTGTTTGAGCATTAATGAGCGGAAACGAGCTGCCGTTGAAACCGCAATCGCCGAGTTGGGCCTACAGCACCTGGGTAGCTTGCGACAGAAAGATCGGGAAGTGAAGATCACTGAGCAGGTGCAGAGGGCTGCAAACTTGAGCGTCAGCGCTCGCTTTGTGCGCAACCGATTTCGAGAGGCACGAGTGCGGGGCGCCTAAATCCGCAGCGTATCCCGTTGCCCCGATCGGCTTGTAAGAACCTGATCTAACACAGAATTCTGTCGTCGCGTCTGGGCACAGAAAGCCGATCTACCTATGCCCAACATACCTTGCGACAGCCGCGATCGTGTGCGGCTATTAGAGCGCCACCACGAACAGCGAGGTGGCCATGACTGAAACGCAGATTACTCCCCAATGCGAACGCTTCGCATACCCTGGCAATGACGCCTGTCATGCACTCGGGATCAAGCGGACCTCTCTCTATGAGTTGGCAAAGACCGGCCAGTTGAAGCTCATCAAGATCGCCGGCAGAACGCTCGTGCCGCGCTCCGAACTCGAGCGGCTGACCCGCGTGGACCGCGCCGCATGAAACGGCACCGCCGCCCCGGCGGAAACCGGCAGCGGCGGCAAATTTCTCGTCGGCAATCAGCAACTACCGACCCCCGGAGCATACTTGGAATTGTAGCCGCGTTCAAGGCAATCCAGCCTTCCGGCGGTCGGTCCCACACGAGATCGACAGATGAAATCCAGATCCCGAATTGACTTCGAGACCATCAACCGGGCGGCGCTCGCGCGCCTGCCGGAACTGTGCGACCGTTGGCTGCCAGACGGTCGGCGACGCGGCCATGAGTATGTTGCGCGAAACCCGCGCCGGGTGGATCGCCGCGCTGGGAGCTTCAGCGTGAACCTCAGCACTGGCCGGTGGGCCGACTTCGTGGTCGGCGCCCGCGGAGGCGATCCCGTGTCGCTCGCTGCTTACCTGTCCGGGCTCGGACAGGCCGCCGCGGCGCGCCAGCTGGCTGACATGCTGGGGGTGCGCCATGAGTGAACCCGCCGGAATGTTCGAGCCGATGCCGACCGCCCGCCTCAATGGTCATGCCGCGAGCAAACCTGCAGCCAGCGCCGAACCTGCTTGGTGCCCGATCGTGCCAGTGCCCGACGACGCGCCGCGATTGATCCCGCGGCATTGGTTGGGCGAGCCCAGCGCCGTGTGGGACTACCGCGACGCCGAGGGCCGATTGCTCTTCCACGTCTGCCGATGGGACCACGGCAAAGACGAAAAAACGATCAGGCCGTTGTCCTTCTGCCGTGACGCTGCTGGCAACCGAGCCTGGTGCTGGCAGGGTCTGCCGGTGCCAAGGCCACTGTTCGCACTCGATCGCCTTGCACTGCGTCCCGATGCACCTGTTCTGCTGGTCGAGGGCGAGAAAACGGCCGACGCCGCGGCTGCACTATTTCCCGAACACGTGGCGGTCACGTCCCCCAATGGCTCGGATGCCGCCGGCCAGGCCGACTGGTCGCCGCTGGCCGGCCGGGATGTTGTCATCTGGCCGGACAATGATGAGCCGGGACGCAGCTTTGCCGCCGATGTTGCGAAGATGGCCCGAGAGGCCGGGGCTGTCTCCGTCCGCGTCGTTGTCGTGCCGGATGCGTGGCCCGACGGATGGGACCTGGCCGACGCGTTGCCCGATGGGGTCACGCCGGAGACGCTCGCGGAAATGATCGAGGCCTCCACGCGACCTATGGAAGCCCACATACCGCGTGTTGCTGGGCCTGAAGTGCGAGGGCCGGTCAGGTCGGCCACGAATGCTGCGATTGCTGTTACCCTCACCTGCGCGACCGAAATCGAGCCTGAGCCGATCCAATGGATTTGGCTTGGCTGGCTTGCTGCCGGTAAGATGCACATTCTCGGGGGCGCACCCGGAGCTGGCAAGACCACTATAGCGCTCAACCTGGTGGCAACCGCTACGACCGGCGGGAGATGGCCGGACGGCACCTCAGCGCCCTCGGGCAATGTGATGATCTGGTCCGGCGAGGACGATCCGAAGGACACGCTGGTGCCCCGCCTCATTGCGGCTGGGGCCGATCGCAAACGCGTGTTCTTCATTGCGGGAGCGCACCAGGACGGAATGCCGCGGGCATTCGACCCGGCGACCGACATGGAAGCGCTCGCAATCGAAGTTTCCAGAGTAGGCAATGTCCGGATACTGATTGTCGATCCAATCGTCTCGGCGATTTCCGGAGACAGCCACAAGAACGCCGAGGTGCGCCGAGGCCTTCAACCTTTGGCCGACCTCGCGACGCAAACAGGATGCGCAGTACTCGGTATCACGCACTTTACCAAGGGCACGAGCGGTCGAGATCCGGTCGAGCGACTGACCGGCAGCCTGGCATTTGGCGCTGTCGCGCGGGTCGCACTGGTCGCCGCCAGAAGGCAGGAACAGGACGACGACGGGACCGGTGCCCGGATGCTCTGCCGTGCGAAATCCAACATCGGACCAGACGATGGGGGCTACACCTACGACCTGGAACAGGTGGAATTGCAGTCGCATCCCGGGGTGACCGCGTCGCAAGTGGTTTGGGGGCAACCCGTGTCGGGGACTGCCCGCGAACTGCTGGCCGAGGCGGAAACCGCGCCCGATGACGGTGCCGGCGGCAAGCTGACTGACGCCCAGGAGTTCCTGCGAGAGAGCCTGAATGCGGGGCCGCTCCCGGTAACGACGCTCAAGCAAGCAGCAAAGGCCGCGGGCTTGAGTTGGAGGACCATTGAAACGGCGAAGGGCAGTCTCGGCGTGGAAACACGGAAGGAGGGTTTCTCTGGGGGGTGGAAGTGGCAGCTGCCGGGGCACCAAGACCGCGAAGGCCGCAAGGCCGCAAGTGCTGGGGAATCTTGCGGACTTCGGGACAATCGCGAAGACCGCAGCGAAGGCACGTCAAGAAAACCTTTGCGGTCTTCGCGGCCTTCCGGGAATCTTGCGGCCTTCGGTGATGAAAGTGCGGATTGCGAGGAGGGCATCATATGATGGCCGCCAGAATCATCGCCAACGCTACATTGGCAGGCATTCACCTTCGTGCCGATGGACCACACGTCAGGTGGCGTGGCCCGACCGGTTCAATGACCGACGAGCTACGAGAGTCACTGCGCGTCTACAAGCCAGCCATTCTCGCAGAACTGGCGGGCAGCGCTGGGATCACGCCGCCCTGCCCCTCCGATGTCGCCGAGCGTGCAGCGATCATCGCCGAGGGCGATCACTGCGACAGCGCCACGGCGGATGCTCGCGCACTCGCCGAACATGGCCTCCCATCGTGGCCAGCCCTTGCCGACTTGCACCGCGAGCGCATTCTCGCAGAACTCGCCCGCCTTCCGCCGGCATCCAGCGATCACGGCCGCCGCCTGCACGGGCTCACGCGCGCATTTCTCGATAGTGATCACTGGCAAGCTGCCGTGGCGCTGGGCTGGGATCTGGTCGAGGTGTTCGGTCTGTGCCCAGTCGCCCCGCTCACCAGATTGGATCGGCAAGGGCTCGTGCCAGGGATCGCGCTTTCCCGCCTTCCTGGCCCACGCATCGTGGCGCTCGAGCCCGGCTTCGCCATGATCGAGACCCGCACCGGCTCGCGGTTACGCCACGAGGCCGGCCGGCTCGGTCCCGAAACCGGGCTGTGGTGGAGGTGCCCTGCAATCATCGGAGAGACCACATGAGAGCGAAGCGGAAGCAACCTGCGAAGAAGTCTGCGCCAGCCTACGAGCCGACCGCAGCGGACGGGTCCACAGCGCGGCAGTTCCTCAAGCGGGGCGAAGGGCGGACAAGGCTTGCGCCCATTGCGGTCACACGCACCGAGCGCGGTCATTCCGTCGGTTGGGAGCATCCCGTGCCCGGCCTAGCCGCTATCGCCTTTGCCAACGTACTTCAGACTGACGATCAGACTTTTGCGCAGGGGATGCTGCTCCAAGCCGCGAGCATGGCACATGATGCCGGCGAACTGACGACCGAGAACGCCTCCTTCGCCGCCTCGATCATCCGGTCCATCGGACCGCGCGATCCGACCGAAGCCCTGCTGGCAAGTCAGATGGCCGCGGTGCAGTTGGCACTTTCGAAGGCCGCCCAGCGCGCCGCCGATTCTGAAATGATG
>JANNSW010000298.1:0-10497 GCA_031403055.1 Hyphomicrobiaceae bacterium
TCTGGATGACGGCGTCGTTGGCGCCCGGCACGCGTGCGCCCGTATGATAGCCCTGCACGACCGACCCGCCTGCGGTGCCGAGCCAAGTCTGAGGGGAATCGCAGGTGAACGTGTAGATCTCGCCATAGCCCGCGCCGCAATGGGTGTCCCAGCGGACCGTGTTCGAGTAGGGCTTGGCGTCCATCGGATGGAACGAGATCGCGGCGTCGAGATCGTCGTAGTAGCCCCGTGCGGCGTGGATGGGTTTCGAGCCCCGGCATTTCTCAGCCGGCTCGCCGAAGAATTTGAGGCGTCCCTGGATGCCGTGCTGCTGCATGGCGGCCTTGGCGGCGAGGAACCCGCCGAGCGCCGAGATGCCGAGGCCGGAATGGGGATCGGTGTGGCCGCCGGCGAGGGGATGCAGCCCGTCGCGCGGACGCTTGATGGTATCGGCCGCCTGGCAATTGCCCGGCACCGCATCGTACTCGGCATAGCCGCCGATGGTGGGGCCCTTGCCGTTCTCCCACGTCGCGCAGAAGGCCGTCGGCATGCCGCCGCTGCCGGCCTCGACCTCGAAGCCTTGCCGGCGCAGCAGGTCGACATAGAAGGCGGCCGAGCGATACTCCCGCCAGGCCGTCTCGCCGTGCTCGAAGATGGTCGCGCACCAGTCGGAAAGATCGCCGAGGTTGTCGTAGACCCATTGGCGGGCGGTCGACTTTGCTGCCGTCATGCTCGGGCTCCTTGCCTAGGCCGTCACTCTACGCGGCCTCCCCAGCACGTCCACCGTGAAGATCGCCAATGCAACCCAGATGATCGCAAACGTCAGCAGCCGGGTCCAGCTCAGCTCCTGGCCGAAGATGGTGATCGCGAGGGCGAACTGGATGCTCGGCACGATGTACTGCAGCAGCCCCATCACGGCGAGCGGCAGGCGCTGGGCGGCGGCACCGAACAGGATCAACGGTAGCGCCGTGATCGGGCCGGTCAGGACGAGCAGCAGCATCGTCGTCGGGTCGGCGGTGAAGTGACCCTGCCCACCCGCGGTCACGAAAGCGAGAATGGCGATGGCCGGCAACAGGTGCAGCAGGCTCTCGATCAGGTTGGCGGCGGCAGAGCGCACCGGATTGATCTTGCGGAAATAGCCGTAGGCCGCGAACGTGCCGGCGAGATAGACCGAGAGCAAGGGAAACGCGCCGAGCGCGATCGCCTGCGCGACCACCGCGAGCCCTGCCAGCAGGATCGCCAGCGTCTGCGCCCGGTTGAGCCGCTCACCGAGCAGCACGAAGCCGATCACGACCGACATCAGCGGGTTGATGAAGTAGCCAAAGCTCGTCTCCAGCACGTAGCCGTGCTGGATGCCCCACACGAACACCCCCCAGTTCGAGAAGAGAACCAGTGCGGAAAGCGCGAGCAGGCCAAGTGCGCGCCGGTCCGCCATGGCCGCGCCGACCTCGCCGATCCGGCCCTTCAGCCAGAGATAGACGCCGACGAACACGAGCGACCAGATCGCCCGATGCGCGATCACCTCGTAGGCCGGAACGTGCGCCAGATAGCGCCAGAACAGCGTCGCGCAGCCCCAGAACGCGTAGGCCGAGGCCGCCATCGCAAAACCGAGGCGGGCTTCCGCCGCCGCGGTATCCTTGCGTACACGAAGCGCTTCGGGCTCGCTCAATCCGTCACGTCCGGGAGCCGGTCGATCACCCATTTGCCGATCGCCTGAACCTGGTCGTCGCGCCAGGACAGCGGGCCTGGCCGATAGAGCACGGAGCCGAGCGCCACCTGCTGCTTCTCGAGGATGCCGACGTCCTCGCGCCCGACCTTCTCCCAGCGCTCGTAGTAGGGAGCCGACTTGGCAGCGAACTCGGGGTCGGCGAGTGTGTCCGCCGGGAAGCAGCCGCCGATCTCCAGCTGCGTTCGGTCATGAGCGAGCGGCAGCACGTTCAGCCACCACAGGCAATCCTGCGCCATGACCAGCTGGCAGGTGGGGTGGATCACGGTGAAGTAGGTGCCCTGGCGGGCCTCCTCGTCGAGCCCCTGCATCGGTGCGAAAGTCGGGACGGTATCCTGGAGGGTCGCAATCGAGCGGCCGGAGATGACCTGCAGGCAGAGCCATTCCCCGCGCGTCGGCAGCGTGCGCGACTGCTGGGCGCCGACCGATTCCCGGTGCACGATGCCGGTATGATAAGTCTCCATCGAATTCTCGAGGATGAGCTTCCAGTTGCAGCGCGGCGCCAGTGTCGTCGTCCAGGTGCAGCGCATGCGGTCGAGCTTGTGCGTCGCCATGCGCTCGGGCAGATCGCCCAGATGCTCGATCAGCGGCGCCGCATCCTGGTTGTAGGTCGCAAACACGAAACCCGCCCAGCTCTCCATCCTGATCGGCACCAGGCCGTTCTCGACCCGGTCGAAGCCTTCGGCGTCCTTCATGTCGGGGCAGCCGTAGAGCGTGCCGTCGGAGAGGTAGCTCCAGGCGTGGTAGGGGCAGATCAGCCGGCTCGCATTGCCTGCGCCTTCGGCCAGGATCGAGCCGCGGTGGCGGCAGAAATTGGCAAATGCCCGCAGCTTGCTGTCCTTGCCGCGGATCAGCAGCAGCGGCCCGCCGACGGTATCGAATGCCCGATAGTCGCCGGGCTTGGCAAGGCTCTCCTCGCGACAGAGGAAGAACCAGTGCTTGAGGTGGATGTGCTTCCTCTCCAGCTCGAAAATGGCTGGATCGGTGTAGAAGCCCGCAGGCATCGAGCGGGCGCGTTGCAAGGGTGCGGTCGCTGCCGCGAGCTCGTTGCGGTCGAGGCGCATCGTTGGAGTACCTTTTCAGGAAAGCTTGGATCGCAGGCAATTGCTATCATCTCGCCTGTCGTGCGGTCCACCAGCCCAAGCGTCAGAGCGAGCGGCCCATCTGCATGAACTTCTCGTGCCGCTGGCGGCGGATCTCCTCGGGCGGCAGGCCATCGAACGGGGCGAGGCTTTCCGCGATCGCATCGCCCGTCCGGGTAATCGCGAGCGCGGCGTCGCGGTGCGCGCCCCCGATCGGCTCTGGGATGATGCGGTCGATGATGCCGAGCCGCTCGAGATCCTGGGCGGTGATCTTCATGTTGGTGGCGGCGTCGATGGCTTTGGCCGAATCCCGCCAGAGGATGGAGGCGGCTGCCTCGGGCGAGGCGACGGTGTAGATGGAATGCTCCAGCATCAGCACGCGGTTGGCGGTGGCGATCGCGACCGCGCCACCCGACCCGCCCTCGCCGATCACGACGGTGATGATCGGCACGCCGAGCAGCAGGCAGCAATCGGTCGAGCGGGCGATTGCTTCGGCCTGGCCGCGCTCCTCGGCATCGATGCCCGGGTAGGCGCCGGCGGTATCGACCAGCGACAAGACCGGCAGCGAGAAGCGGTTGGCGAGCTCCATCAGCCGCACCGCCTTGCGATAGCCCTCCGGGCGCGCCATGCCGAAATTGTGCTTCACGCGGCCTTCGGTGTCGGAGCCTTTCTCGTGCCCCATGATGACAACGGCGCGGCCGCGGAACGTGCCTGGCCCGCCGATGATCGCATTGTCCTCGGCGAAATAACGGTCGCCGGCCAGCGGGGTGAAGTCCTCGATCAGCGCTTCGAGGTAGTGGCTGAAATGGGGGCGCTCGGGATGGCGGGCGACCTGGGTCTTCTGCCAGGGCGTGAGCTTGCCATAGGTGTCGATCAGCGCCGCCTTGGCCTTCTGCTCCAGCTTCTTGATCTCGTCATCGATCGAGACGCTATTCTGGGTGTGGGTGAGCGAGCGCAGCTCGTGCACCTTGCTTTCGAGCTCGGCGACCGGCTTCTCGAAATCGAGGTAGGTTCGCAATTGCATGACGGCTCGATCTTTCCTCAAGGGGGCAGCATAGCACCCTGCTCGATCGCCAGACATGGGGCGGGCCGGGGTTTGGTGTCAAGTTTCGGCCCTCAGCCCCCGGCCACCAGAGCCTTGGGAACGAGCCGCGCCTTGAGGCTGCGGATGCGCTCGAAGGAGGCCTCGATCCGCCGCCGGGGGATCTTCCCCAGGTTCACCGCGCGACGGATCAACCCGCGCACGCGGGCACGGAACGCGGGATCGACGTCTTTGGCCGAAGCGAACAGCAACAAATCGTTGCCGGCATTGATCGCGCCGACGACCGTTTCCTCGAGGCTGAAGCGGCTCCCGATCGCATCCATCTCCAAGTCGTCCGTCATGACGACGCCGGCAAATCCGAGGTCGCCACGCAAACGGCCTTCGATCGCCTGCCGGGAGAGGGTAGCGGGAAGGTTGGCATCTCCCGTCAGCACCGCATGGCTCAGATGGCCGGTCATGACGATGGGGGGCTCGGCGATGCCAGTCAGCTGGCGAAATGGCTCGAGCTCGTCATCGCTCCAGGTGGCGGTGATGTCAACCGGGCCAGCATGGCTGTCGGAGATGCTCGATCCATGGCCGGGGAAGTGCTTCAGGGCGACCAGGATGCCGGCGCGCGCGTGCGCGGAGATGAATGCGCGTGCATAGTCGGTGACGCGAGTGGACTGGGCGCCGAAGCTGCGCTCGAGGCGGGCGATCACGGGATTGCGCTCGTTGCGGGCGAGGTCGACGACGGGGCCGAGGTTGAGTTTGATGCCGAGGCCGGACAGCTCCTCGGCGAGCCTCTGGTAGAGCTGTCCGGCGGCTTGCGGGCTCGATGAGCGGGCGACCGCCGCCGCGCTCGGGTAGTCCGCGTAGGCCTGACCGGGTCCCAGGCGCTGTACCCGGCCCCCCTCCTGATCGATCGCGACTAAGAGCGGCAACGGCGGATCGGCGCCGTGAAGCGCGGAAACGAGCGCCGTCAGCCGCCGTCTCGGGCCGATGTTGCGGCCGAGCAGCACGACGCCGCCGACCGTGCCAGCGTGGATCTCGGCCAGCAGCGGTTGCAGCACGCGATCGCCCGCGGCTGAGCCCGCGAACCCGAACACCAGCATCTGCCCGATCTGGCGATCGAGCTCGTCGAGCGGGCGTCCGCTCGTCGCGCTATCACCCGCCGGTGGAGGCGCTCTGAGGCCGCTCGTCAGCGCCAGCAGGGCGAACCCGATGGCAAACGCCAGCGAGAGCAGCTCCGACCGGCCAACCGGAGGCAGCAGCCGGCGATGAGGCCTCGCGACCAACACGGCCGGCACGCCGGAAGGCGAGTGGTCCTGAATTTGCCGCATCCTGGCCGTTTACATCCTCGCATTGAGACCGTTTATTGTCCCCGTCAGCGGCGAATCGCCTGCGACACGAGCCTAGACCAGTTTGGCGTGATATTCTGATCCGGAGGACGGGAGACGAGACCGATGCGGATAGCAATGCTGATTGCGCTGATCACCCTGCTCGTGCTGCCGGCAAGGGCGCTCGGCGCCGAGGCCGAAGTGCTGGTCGGGGACGCTTCACAACAGGCAGCGACCGAGCTGGAGCGCGGCAATTTCGCGGCTGCCGCCGGTCTGCTCGACCAGGCGCTCGCCGATCCAGCGATGCCCCCGGACCGGCGCGCCAGCATCCTCAACGATCGCGGCGTGGCCAATTGGCGTCTCAACCGGTTGAAGGAGGCGGTCGCCGATTTCAACGAGGCTGCGCGTCTGCTGCCGGAGTTCGCTGCCGTTTACAACAATCGCGGCAATGTGCTGTTGGCACTCAACTCCGCGGACGAGGCGGTGCGCGACTTCGATCGGGCGATCCTGCTGGCGCCGAGCTATGTGGCCGCTTTCAACAACCGCGCGATCGCACATATGCAGCAAGGCAACAATGACGAGGCCGCGATCGATTTTGCCAAGGCTGCCGAGCTGTCGCCGACGGCCCCCGCGCCCATCAACGGCCGCGGCCGGGCCGAGCTGGCGAGCGGACACCTCTATGCGGCCATGCGCAGCTTCTCTCGCTCGATCTCGCTCGATCCAACTTACAAGGCCGGCTACCGCAACCGCGCCGAGGTGCTGCTCACGCTCGCCAAGCCCGAGGAGGCGGTCGAGGATCTGTCGAGCGCGCTCGGCTTTGCCCCCGACGATCCCGGGCTGCTGTTGACGCGTGGGCGCGGCTATCTCGAAGTGAAGGCCTTTGGTCCGGCGCTGCAGGACTTCTCGCGCGCGATCGAGATCGAGCCGAAATCCGCGCTGGCCTACGCCGAGCGTGGCCGGGCCTATGCCCGGATCGAGGAGTTCGAGCGTGCGCTCGCCGATTTCGGTATGGCGATCGAGCTGGATTCACGCAACGCCTATGCTTTCACCGGTCGCGCCGCGGCCCACAACGCCATGCGTGCGCCAGAGCTCGGCCTGGCCGATGTCGAGCGGGCCTTGAAGCTCGATCCCCAGAACGGGGAAGCCTACCGGGTGCGCGGCGACTTGAGCGAGACGCTGGGTAACCAGGCCGCGGCCGTCGCTGATTTCCGCCAGGCGGCTGCCATCGCCACGGACGACGATCTGGCTTGGCAGGCGATCGAGCGGCTGACCGGCGAGCAGCGGCCGCAGCCGATCGAGGTGGCCGGGACCGAGTTCGAGGACTGGTCGGTGTTCGTCGAGCCATCTGGGCGCTATTTCGCCTCCAGCAGCAGGATCAGGAAGCTGCAGGTGGCGCTGGAGGTGTTTGGCCAGGAGGCGCCGCGCATCACCGATTTCGAACAGATGACGGGAGCCTACAAGGGGATCGCGCTGCTGCGCTACCGGGCCGGCCGGGTCGAAGCCGATCGGGGTAGCGAGGAGGTCGAGCTGGCGGCGATCATCGACATCAACAACCGGCGCCTGATCGGTCTCGAGCCCTACCGGCAGGGCGAAAGACTCGCCAACTGGACCTGGGACGAGGAGAACGGGACGGTGGTGGTGCGCGGCCCGGACGGCATCACCAGCGAGCACAAGCTGAGGGGAGGCCGGCCAAAGCCCGGGCTGCTGGAGGAAGGCACCAGCGCCGCCCAGGGCCAGAGTTTCGACGATTTCTGGTTCGGCACCTCGACGCGCTCCGGCAACCAGAGCCGCCAGAAGCAGGTGGCGACGCAAAAGCGGCGCAGCAAGCCCAAGACGCTGTTCGATCTGCTGTTCCAGTAGCGTGTCGCGGCTCCGAGCAATCCGATCCGGGTCGCGCCGCGTAACAGCGGAGGGTAAATCTCAGGCGGATCGGAATATGGGCCGACTTAAAGTCGCCGTCGTTGGAGCTGGCATCTCGGGGCTGGCCGCCGCTTGGCTGCTGTCGGCCCGCCATGAGGTTGCGCTCTACGAGCAGGAGGCAAGGCCGGGCGGGCACGCCAACACGGTCGATGTGGCGACGCGCGATGGGACCGTCGCCGTCGATACCGGCTTCATTGTCTACAACCTCGCGACCTACCCAAATCTGATCGCACTGCTCGCGCACCTTGGGGTTGCGACCGCACCCGCGCCGATGACGTTCGCGGTCTCGCTCGACGGGGGCGCCTACGAGTACAACGGCAACAATCTGGTGGGGCTGCTCGGTGGGGCCGGGAACCTGGTGCGACCCGATCATTGGCGCATGCTCGCCGATATCTTCCGCTTTTTCCGCGAGGCGCCGACGCTGGCGGGGACCGAGGGCGAAGCGGTGACGTTGGGCGAATATCTCATCCGGCAGGGCTATAGCCGCGCCTTCATCGATCGTCACATCCTGCCGATGGCCGCCGCGATCTGGTCGTGCCCCAGCGAGACCATGCTGGAGTTTCCAGCCGCTGCGTTTGCCCGCTTCTTCGCCAATCACGGGCTGCTGCAGGTGCTCGGCCGGCCACAATGGCGCACGGTGGTCGGTGGCAGCAGGGTCTATGTCGAGCGGTTGATCGGGGCAATGCCCACGCCGCCACGGCTTTCGGCCCGCGTCACCTCCATTCGTCGCGACGCGAGCTCGGTCAGCATCACCGAGGCGAGTGGGCACGTCGAGAGCTTCGAGCGCGTGGTGGTTGCGACCCATGCCGATCAGGCGTTGGCGCTGCTCGCCGACGCCGACCCGCTCGAGCGCGAGCTGCTGGGGGCATTCGGCTACTCCCAGAACACCGCCGTGCTGCACCGGGACCCTGCGTTGATGCCGCGGCGGCGTCGGCTGTGGTCGAGCTGGAACTATGTCGGCCGCAAGTCGAGTGGAGCCGACCGGCTTTCAGTCAGCTATTGGATGAACAGTCTGCAGCCGCTCGCGACCGAAGAGGATCTGTTCGTCACGCTCAATCCGGCCGTTCCACCCGCGGCCAATCTCGTCGATCGCCGGATCGACTACGCGCATCCCGTGCTCGACGCGCGCGCGATGGCGGCGCAACGCCGGCTGTGGGAGCTGCAGGGACGGCGCCGGGTCTGGTTCGCCGGCAGCTATTTCGGCTATGGTTTTCACGAGGATGGATTGCAGAGCGCGCTGCTTGCCGCCGAGGAATTGGGCGGAGTGGAGCGGCCCTGGCGGGTCGCCGATCCCTCCGGTCGGGTGCTGGCGCGGCGTGAGGCTCGCCCAATCGCGCAAGCAGCGGAGTAGCGATGCGCTCGATGCTTTATGATGGACACGTCGTGCATGCGCGGTTGACGCCGCGACGCCACCGGCTGCGCTATCGGGTGTTCTGCTGCCTGATCGACCTTGCGGAGATGGCTGAGCTCGATGCTCGCCTGCGGTTGTTCTCGGTCGGCCGGCGCAATCTCTTTTCCTTCCACGAGACCGACCATGGCGATCGCGCGGGCGGGTTGGCAGCCCATATCCGTGGCCTCCTGGCAACGGTGGGGCTCGGCGAGGCGGGCCGGATCCGGTTGCTCTGCTACCCGCGCATCCTCGGCTATGCCTTCAATCCGCTCAGCACCTATTTCTGCGAGACCGGCGAGGGGCAACTCGCGGCGATCGTCTATGAGGTCTCCAATACGTTCGGCGAGCGGCACAGCTATGTGATGCCGGTCATCGGCGAGCCCGGCGAGACCGTATTCCAGCAGGTCGAGAAGGCGATGTACGTCTCTCCCTTCAGCGACAACGACGGCACCTACAGCTTCCACGTGCGCCCGCCCGGCGAGACGGTCGCGGTCGGCGTGCTCTATCGCTGCCAGGGCGAAGCCGTGATGAGAGCGCATTTCGCGGGCGAGCGGCTGGCGCTGACGGATGGCGCCTTGCTGCGGCTGGCGGTCGTCGTGCCATTCATGACCTTGAAGGTCATCGCCGGCATCCACTGGGAAGCGTTGCGGCTCTGGCTGAAGGGATTGCAGCTGCGCCCGCGCGTGCCGAGCGGACGCTATGGGGTCACGTTCGGGCAGGGTCCAAAGCCGTGAGCGATACCGCGGAGAGCAAGAACGAAAGCCCGGCGATCGCGGGTTGGCGATCGACCGGAGCGGGTAGGAGCGGTGGCGGGCTCGTCGCACGCTTGCTCGGGCGTGTCGTCTTTCCGGCACTCGCCCGGATGCTGCCGGCTGCCGGCAGCGGCAGCGTTGCCGTGACGATTCCGGATGTGGGGACACGGCGGTTTGGCGACGACAGGGCCGGGCCGCAGGCGGCGATCACGTTCCATTCGCCCTCCGTGCTCTGGCGCGCGCTCGCGCGCGGGCCGCTCGGCTTTGCCGAGAGCTATCTGCGCGGCGAGTGGGATACGCCCGACCTGAAGACGTTGTTCGACTACTTCCTCGACAACGAGGCCTCATTTCATGCAGCCGGTAAAGGGCGTTTCCGTGTGCGAGGGCGCGATCGGCGCCAGCATGCGGCCCGCGCCAATACCCGCGAGGGGAGCCGGCGCAACATCGCCGCGCACTACGACCTCGGCAATGAATTCTATACGCACTGGCTCGATGCCGGCATGACCTATTCGAGCGCCATTCACGCGGGCGCACCTGAATCGCTAGAGACGGCCCAGGATCGCAAGTACCAGCGCGTCCACGAGCTGGCGGGGGTGAAACCAGGCGACCGTGTGCTCGAGATCGGCTGCGGCTGGGGCGGCTATGCCGAGAGGGCCGCTCGCCTCGGTGCCTCGATCGTCGGCGTGACACTGTCCGAGCGCCAGCTCGCCCATGCCCGCGCGCGGATGGATGCTGCCGGCCTCGCGAGCAATGCCGATCTGAGGTTGCAGGACTATCGCGACATCGAGGGCACGTTCGATGCCATCGTCTCGATCGAGATGATCGAGGCGGTCGGCGAGGAGAATTGGCCGCACTATTTCCAGGTGCTGCACGACCGGCTGCGGCCGGGCGGCCATGCCGTGCTGCAGGCGATCACGATCCCGGAGCGGTTCTACGCTTCGTATCGGCGGACGCCCGACTTCATCCAGCGCTACATCTTTCCAGGCGGCATGCTGCCAAGCGTCGCCGCGATCGAAGCGCAGGCCCGCGCGGCCGGCCTCGTGCCGACCTACCGCGAGCATTTCGCCAAGAGCTATGCCACGACGCTCGAAGCCTGGCTCAGCCGTTTCCGCCAAGCCTGGCCAGAGATCGAGCGGCTCGGGTTCGACCAGCGCTTCCGGCGCATGTGGGAATACTACCTCGTCTATTGCGTGGTCGGATTCGAGCGCGGCCTGATCGACGTCGGGCTCTACCGTCTGACCCGGCCACACGTGGCGCTGTGATCGACCCGTGCCACCGGCCCGTATTCCC
>JANNSW010000299.1:0-11736 GCA_031403055.1 Hyphomicrobiaceae bacterium
CCCGCGATATCGCCCGCGTCCATGGCGGCGACATCACACTGGCCGACAGCGAGCTCGGCGGCCTGAAGGCAACGATCAGGGTGCCGATCTAGTCCCAACTTCGCCAGTGAGCGGGTCACACCACACAACTTCCCATGTCATTCCGGCGCGGGCGGGAATCCAGACAAGCCGCTGATGTCGCGTGGAGAGTTGGCTGGATGCCCGCCTTCCGTGGGGAGCACGGGTTCGCCGTGACGCGGGCAGGACGGCCTTGGTATGGGAGCTTGTGACTCCGGGCTCCTATGCCGGCGTGTGGTGTGGAGGCGTGCGAAACGTTGCGCCGGTCACGAGTTCAGGCCGGAGGTCGGCTGGATCTCCTGGTCCGATGGCGCCCGCAGCCGGCTCTCCAGCAATTCGCCCGCCGCTTCCAGGATCGGGTAGGCGACGGCGGTCAGGTGGCTGTTGATGCGCTTCAGATCGCGGATGATGTCCAGATGCAGCGCGCTCGTCTCCATGGTCTCGGGGCGGCGCGCACGCAGCCGCGCGAAATGGCTGTTGGCGGTATAGACTTCGGCCTCGCGCAGCAGCGGCTTCTCGGCCAGCAGCTTTCTGGCGAGCCGGATATCGCGCAGCGTGAAGACGTTGAAGGCGAGCTTCATGTTGTCGAGCACGCGGCCGTGGAACTGGCGCAGCTCGTCGCGACCCTCGGGCGAGAACAGCAGCTTGTTACGGATTTTCTTGCCCGCCAGCTCCATCAGGTTCTTGTCGATGATGTCGCCGATGTGCTCGAGATTGGTGACGAAGCTCAGGATCTCGACGAAGCGCCGGCTGTCCTCCGGGCTCATGCCGGCGCTGGAGATGCGCATCAGGTAGAGCTTGATCGCCTCGTGCAGCCGGTCGACGGTGTCGTCCATCTTCTCGATCTGGCGATGCTCGGTCGCGTCGTCGTGCTCGAGCACGTGCAGGCTCTTGCGCAGCATCTCGGAGACGAGGTCGCCGAGCCGCAGTGCCTCGCGGGTGGCGCAGGCAAGCGCTTCGGTCGGGGATTCGATCACGGTGGCGTCGAGATAGCGCGGCGCCGCCGGATCATCGATCGCGGGCGGATTGGGCAGGAGCCGGTTGCACAGCGACGCGACGAGGCCGACCAAGGGCAGGAACACGACCAGGACGACTGCATTGAACAGGCAGTGGAACAGCAGCACCGAGTGGGCCGCCGACGCGGCATGCACCGCTTCGAGCAGGCGATTGGCGAGGGGGAGTGCAAAGACGAGCACCAGCAGCGCGGCGCTCCCGCGCATGAGCAGATTGCCGAGTGCGACCCGGCGCGCAGGCGAGGGTGCCCCGATCTGGTCGATGAACGGGGCGAGTGTGCCCCCGATGTTGGCGCCGAGCACCAGCGCGAGTGCCAAGGGCAGCGCGATCACACCGCTCGCCGTCATCGACATGAAAAGGATCACCATCGACAGGCTCGAATGCGCAAGCCAGGTCACGACCGCGGCCAGCAGCATGGCGATGAACGGCTGACCCGCCAGCAGGTTGAGCAGCCCCGCAAACGTGGTCGAGTTGCGCAACTCGCCCGAGAATGTTCCCAGCAGTCGCAGCGACAGGAGGGTCAGCCCCAGCCCGATCGCAATACGGGCAAGGCTGCGCGAGCGGTCGCCCTCGGTCGCCAGGAACGTGAACACACCGGTTGCGATCAGCAGTGGGGACAGCCAGGAGACATCGATCGAGAACACGAAAGCGGCGATGGTGGTGCCGACATCGGCGCCGAGCATGACAGCGAGCGCCGTCGGCAGCACCATGATCTCGCGGGCAACGAGCGAGGAGACGATCAGGCCGGCCGCGGTCGAGCTCTGCAGCAGCACTGTCACGCCGAGGCCGATCGCGGCAGCGCTCACACGATTGCGGCTGCCGAGCGCAACGGTGCGGCGGATCTCGCTCAAGAACGATCGCGTGATCCCAGTACGCACCATCCGCACGCCCCAGAGGAGGAGCGCGACGTGGCCGGCAAACGAGATCAGCAGCTCGAAACCTGTCATCGGACGGTTATGACCTCGCTGTGTCCAGGGTTCAGATCAGCTCCCCTGACTTCGATTCACAAGCTGCATGGATAGCATGCCATGCCCCGTTCATGACAGTAATGTGACGGCAGGCGGGGTGTGGCCGCATGCCGTCAGGCCGGGCAGGGGCGGACATCTGGAAAGGGGGCGGAGCGGCGCGGACGCACCTCGAATTCACCAGTGCACCGGCCGAGGCTGGCAGGCCCCGCGGGCAGGCTCTTTCCAGCCTCTGCCCACAGGAAAGCGAATGTGCTACACATTTTCGCCACGCTCGCCTATTCAGCTAGCCTCGAGCCTGCACCGCCGGGGTTGCGGCCGAGGGTGCAGATCCCTCTCCATCCGGGGGAGGGGAGCTGGGGCGGGACTAGAGAAACGGCTGGGACAGACGATATGCGCACCAATTACAACATTGCTCTCGTCGACGACGATCGCAACATTCTCACCTCGCTCAGCAAGGCTCTCGAGGCCGAGGGCTATCGCATCCGCACCTACAATGACGGCGTGGCCGCGCTGGAGGCGTTGGCCGAGCAGCCCGCCGATCTCGGCATCTTCGATATCAAGATGCCGCGCATGGACGGCATGGAGCTGTTACGCAAGATCCGCCAGAAGAGCGACATGCCGGTGATCTTCCTCACCTCCAAGGACGACGAGATCGACCAGCTGTTCGGGCTCAAGATGGGAGCGGACGATTACATCGCCAAACCGTTCTCGCTGCGCCTCGTGATCGAGCGGGTGAAGGCGATCCTGCGCCGGTCGAGCATCAAGGACGGCACGCTGGCGCCCAGCCCTCAGGCCGCGATCCTGGAGCGCGGCATGCTGAAGATGGATCCGGAGCGCCACACCTGCCACTGGGACAGCAAGAACGTCACGCTGACGGTGACCGAGTTCCTGATCCTGCAGGCGCTCGCGCAGCGCCCGGGCGTGGTCAAGAGCCGCGACGCACTGATGGACGCGGCCTACGAGGATCAAGTCTATGTCGATGACCGGACGATCGACAGCCATATCAAGCGCTTGCGCAAGAAGTTCAAGGAGGTCGACGACAATTTCGACGTGATCGAGACGCTTTATGGCGTCGGCTACCGCTTCAAGGAAGCGTAACCTCCCAGGCGAGGGGAATGGCAATCATTACCGAAAGCGCCGCGCGGCTCTCGAGCCTCGCCATGCGAGCCTCGAGTGTGCTCGAGCCACTGAAAGGCCTGCTGCACCGGATCGGTGTCAGGCTCGACAGGTTCAGCCTGGACGGGCGCTTCGCCAACCTGACCAGCCGGATCGTCGCGCTCAACATGGTGGGGCTCGCGATCGTCGTCATCGGCATCCTGTTCTTCACGAAAACCCAGGCTTGGCTGATCGACGCGAAAAAGGACAGCCTGGTCGTCCAAGGCGACATCATCGCGCTTGCCATCGCCCAGACGGCGACTGGCGAGGACGAGGAGCGGTCGTCACTGCTCGATCGTGCCATGGCCGAGATCGGCGACGATATCGCGGGCGAGGCCGCCAAGGATGGCGCGCGCACGAGCCTGCAGCTCGCCATCCGTCCCGAGCGGGCAGCCCCGGTGCTGAAGCGCCTCGTCAAGCCGACCGGAACGCGGGCACGCGTCTACACCGCCGATGGAACGCTCGTGCTCGATACCGAGGTTTTGTTTGGCAGCAACAAGGTGACGGTCGAGCCGCTGACACCCAATGCAGACGCCATCGAGCCGGTGCTGCAGAGTTTCTGGACCCATGTCATCGGGTTCCTCAACCAGACCAAGCTCGAGGTCTATCGCGACATCGGCCGTGCCAACGGGATGGCCTATCCGGAGGTGGCCAACGCCCTCAAGGGTGAGCGCCAGCCTCTGCTGCTGCTCGACGACAAGGGGCGACATATGGTGTCGGTCGCCGTACCGATCCAGCGGCCGGGGCTGGAGCGGGTGCACGGCGTGCTGCTGCTCTCGACCCAGGGCGGCGAGATCGAGCAACTGATCTGGCGGGAGCGCCGCTCGATCCTCAGGATCGCGGGCTTTGCCTTGGCCGCCATGCTGATCTCCTCGTTCCTGCTGGCGCGAACCATCGCCTGGCCGCTGAAGCAGCTTTCGCAGGCCGCCGAGCGGGTGCAGCACAATCTGCGGCGGCGCGAGGAATTGCCCGATTTCACGCGTCGCACCGACGAGATCGGGCACTTGTCGCGCACGCTGACGGACATGACGGACGCTCTCTACAAACGGATCGAGGCGAGCGAGCGCTTTGCTGCCGATGTGGCGCACGAGTTGAAGAACCCGCTGACCTCGGTCAGAAGCGCCGCGGAAACGTTGGCAATCGTCAAGAGCGACGCCGATCGCCAGCAACTGGCCGATACGATCCAGCACGATGTCAAGCGAATGACGCGCCTCATCGACGACATCTGGAAGGCGACGCGGGTCGATCGGGATTTCGCGTTCAACGAGGCGCAACCGGTCGATCTCGCCGACCTGCTGACGACGGTCGCCGGCGTCTTCAACGACGTTCACGCCAAGAACGGCCAGCGGGTGACGGTCGAGCTGGCTGCCTTGCCGCTCGGATCGACCGCCTACACGGTCAACGGCAATGACTTGCAGCTCGGGCAAGTGTTCAACAATCTGCTGGAAAATGCGCTGTCCTTCTCCCCTGCCAACGGCACCGTGCATGTGCGCGGGCGCCGCGAGCAGAGCCTGATCGTGGTCGAGATCGAGGACGAGGGGACGGGCATCCCGGAAGGCAATCTGGAGCGGATCTTCGCCCGGTTCTACACGGACAGGCCCGGCGCCGAATCCTTTGGCAAGAACTCAGGCCTTGGCCTCAGCATCTGCAAGGATATCGTCATGGCTCACCGCGGCGAGATCTGCGCCGAGAACCGGTTCGAGGCAACGGCGCCGACCTCCCGTGGCAGCGGCGGAACGGCAGCCGCCCAGGTGATCGGCGCGCGCTTCACCGTAAGGCTTCCGGCAACCCATCCCATCATCCTGCCGCGGCAGGCCGGCCGGTGGTCGAATGCCGGGCGACCGGCAAGGCTGCTGCGTCGCGTGTAGGAGCCCCGATGCCCGAGCGCGTGCATGGCACAGTGGTCGCCATTGGCGGTCTGGGAGTGCTGTTGCGCGGTGAGCCAGGGGCCGGCAAATCGGACCTGGCCCTGCGCCTGGTGCTCGGCGGGCCCTATCTGGTTGCGGCCGGGCGCAAGATCGAGCTCGTCGCCGACGACCAGGTGCTGCTCGAGCTGCGGGCAGGCCAATTGGTCGCCCGGCCGCCGCAATCGCTCGCCGGACGGATCGAGGTCCGCGGGATCGGAATCGTCGAGCTGGAATGGCGCGAGGCAGCCCCGATCGCCCTCGTTGCCGATCTGGTGGCCCCCGGCTCGCTCGAACGGATGCCCGAGGGGGGCACGTTCGCCACCATCCGCGGGGTCGCCACCGCCTGCATCCGCCTCGATCCGTTCGAGGCTTCAGCCCCGTTGAAGCTGCTGCTCGCGCTCGACCGGTTTGCTGGCGGAGCGAGGCCGTGACATCGCGCCCGCCCAATTCCGCTTGCTAACGGTGAAAACCGCTGAAATGGATATGGTGCGCGCGCTTGCTGCGCCGCACAATGGTCCGGCGGAAGCATTCGATTCGTATGCCGGTCGTCGGGCGGCGGCAGTGCCAGGAATGCGGCGGAAGTGGATGCCATGATCGGCCTCGTCATCGTAACCCACGGCGGTCTCGCCCGCGAGTTTCAGGCGGCGGTCGAGCATGTGGTCGGCCCGCAGCAGCGACTCGAGGCGATTTGCATCGGTCCCGACGACGACATGGAGCAGCGACGGCAGGACATCCTCGACGCCGTTGCGCGCGTCAATGGCGGCAGCGGTGTGATCGTGCTGACCGACATGTTCGGCGGCACGCCCTCCAACCTCGCCATCTCGGTGATGGAGGATACCAAGGTCGAGGTGATCGCCGGCGTCAATCTGCCGATGCTGATCAAGCTCGCCACCATTCGCAGCGAATCCCCACTTGTGCAGGCGATCGATCAGGCCAAGGATGCCGGGCGCAAATACATCAGCGTGGCGAGCCAGGTGCTGGCTGGCCAGCATTGACGCTTGCCAAGCAGGTTTTCCGAAGAATCTCGTCAATGCGCGACGATGTTGGGGCGCGACGATGTTGGGGCACGACGCGGGTTTCGTTGAGAATCCTGCTCAATCCAAGGACGCGCGAGCAAGCATTCGTCATGCTGGAGGCAAGTCGGCGATGCGACGGCAAGCAACGAATGTCTGCTCGAGGGCCGGCAGGATCTGGGAGACTGAAGCCCAATGAGCGAGGCCGCGCCAACTCCTCTCAAAGCCTTCGTGGCGATCCGCAACAAGAAGGGGCTGCATGCGCGAGCATCCGCCAAGTTCGTCAAATGCGCCAATGCCTTTGTGGCGAAGGTGCAGGTCTCTCGCGGTGGCGAGACGGTTGGCGGCGGCTCGATCATGGGGCTGATGATGCTGGCGGCGGGGCCCGGTACGACGATCGAGATCGAGGCTGGCGGGCGCGACGCGGAGGCGGCGCTGAAGGCCCTCGTCGCGCTGGTCGAGAGCGGCTTTGGCGAGGACAGCTGATCAGCGCGAGCCTTCGCGCCCGGGCACGATCGCGCCGCGCGCGGATCCTCGCTCGCGGAGGCGGGCGAGCCAACGCTGGAACTCCTCGAAGCAGCGGCCGACGCGCGAGCCAGGCCCGCGAGGTTGTGCCGGTCGCGCGCATGCCGGTGGCCTCATCGGCTCCCGCTCAGATGGCCCCGCTTCGACCAGTAGGTCGCTCCTGCCCGCGTGCTCAGGCTGTGGCGGTGGCCGTGTGGACTACGGAGCCAAGTGCCCGCACCATAGTGCCCATGCTCGTCGTGGAGGTCACCGGCGAGCACGAACAGCTCCTCGCCGCCGCTGCACTCGTAGGCCTCGAGCCGGGCGTTCGGGTCGAGCCGCTCCAGCGTGACGATCTCGCCGCCGCTGCCCGCCGAATAGAGCCGCTGCCGGCTGTGCCCGCTTGCCTCGGCCGGCTGCCAAGTCCCCGCAGCAGTGTCGATCACGATCCGCTGGCTGTCGCCAGCGTGCATCTGGCGGAGCTTGACCAGGATCACGCAACCCGGACCAGTGCGGGGGGTGTGACGGCTGCCAGGCGGATTGCGCACATAGGTGCCTTTCGAGTAGTCGCCGTGCTCGTCTGAGAAGACGCCTTCGAGGACGAGGAATTCCTCGCCGAGCCCATGCTCGTGGGCCGGAAAGGCGCTCTCACGCGCATAGCGCACGATCGACGTCGCCCGCGCGACCTCGCCCCCGATCCGATCGAGCATGCGCCGCTCGACGCCAGCCTGCGGCGACGGCAGCCAGGGCAAGCTGGCCGTATCGATCGCCACGCGTTGCGAGAAGTCGGAATTCACCAGATCGCTCGACATTGCGTTCACTCCTGGCTGCATCAGATCCAATTCAGCATGCCTGCGAGAGCTTGTATCGCAGCGCATCCAGATGCGTCTGTGTTGGACATGAGCGCGGCGGCTCAGGTGCCGAACCGGCCGTCGCTGTCCTTGATGTGCTTCAACAGTGCCATCAGCCGGCGATCGCGCCAGGCTTGCCGCTCGGCGACCTTGTCGCTCGGCACGTGCTCGCGCCGTGAGGTCTCGATCCGCTCGATCGCATCGCTGGGCCAGTCCGCGTCCAATTTCATCCCACGCCCCATCGCCTCGTAGGAGCGGTGATAGCGCCCGGCGTAGTCGGCAAAGCCGTTGGGCGCGTTCATGTCCATGGTCTCGAACGGACCCATGAACGACCAGCGCAGCCCGAGGCTGTAGCGCATCACCTTGTCGAGATCCTGGGGGGAAATGACGTCGCTGCTGACGAGCGCGACGGCCTCGTTGACGACGCCGGCCTGCAGCCGGTTCATCACGAACCCCTCGATCTCGCGCTTCAGCACGACCGGCACCTGACCGACCTCGGTCATGACGGCGTGGGCGCGATCGGTCGTCTCGGGTGACGTGAATGGCGCGGGCACCAACTCGACGACGGGCATCAGGTAGGGAGGGTTGGCCGGATGCGCGACGATGCAGCGGCTGCGGCCCGCGACCTCGCCCTGGAACTCCGATCCGGGAATGGCCGAGCAGGAGCTGCCGATGACCACACCCGCAGCGGCGTGGCGGTCGATCTCTCCCGTCACCGTGGCCTTGAGCGCACGATCCTCGAATACGCTCTCCTGGATGTAGTCGGCGCCGGCCAGGGCATCCGCAAGGCTGGTTGCGGCATGCATGCGTGCCCGCACCTGCGTGGCGCTGGCAATGAGCCCGATCGCCTCGAGGTCGGCCAGGTTGCGCTCGGCGGTTGCGAGGCACCGCCCGACCGCGCCGGCGGCCGCATCCCAGAGCCGCACCTCCCAGCCCGCGCGCGCGAACACGATCGCCCAGCCTCGCCCGATCAGTCCCGTGCCGATCAGGCCGACGCGCTTCACCATCTCTCATGCTCCCAATTGTTGCAGACACCGATACGCAGGTCGAAGTTACACCTGCCGAGTGGCGAGGTAAGATCGAGCGCCGTGTGGCCGATGTCCGCTGGCTCGATCATGTTCCGCAACGAGGTGGGCTCGGTTTCCCGGCGCAAGATAAGACTAGCATTTCGAGTGCGCCGAAACCAATGTCTCCGACGTGCGCTTCGGCGGCGCAGTCTGTTCAATCGAGGGGGAGCTCCATGACGAGCACCATGCAGCGCGACTACGACGAGCAGGGCTTTGCGTTCCGGCCGGAGTTGCTGTCGACGGCCGAGGCGGCCGCCCTCAATGCCGAGCTCGATCGCATCCTCGCGCTTCCCCTCGATGACAAGCGTGTCATCCTGGAAAAGGATGGCAAAACCCCGCGCACCGTCGTCAACCCGCAGCTCTGGAGCGAGGTGTTCGGCCGCCTCGTACACCACCCCAAGCTCCTCGCCGCCGTAGAGGAGCTGTTGGGTGAGGAGGTCTACGCCTGGCAGATGGGCATCAACTGCAAGGCCGCCTTCAACGGCGATGTCTGGTTCTGGCATCAGGACTATCCGGCCTATCGCAAGGACGACCACATCCCCGAGCCGAGGATGGTCAACGCCCTCGTCTTTCTCGACCGTGTCAATTCGCTGAACAGCCCGCTGATGCTGGTGCCGGGCTCGCAGCGGTTGACCAGCGACATGCCCGAGCACACCGACCAGGGCACCTCCTATTCCTTCCGCTACACCACGCGCGAGGTGATCGAGGCCGAGGTCGCCCGCGCCGGCATCTTCGTCCCGACCGGGCCCGCCGGCTCCGTCATCTTCATGAACGTCAACACGCTGCACGGCTCGACCGCCAATCTCTCGCCCTGGTCGCGCCGGCTGGTCACGCTCACCTACAACGCCATGTCGAACAAGGCGACGAGCCGCAGCGTGCGGCCGGCCCATATCGTGCCGGACGACCGCGACGTGGTGGCGCTGACCGCGCTCCCCGCCGATTGCCTCACGAGTGCGCGACCATGAGCGGACGAGCTGCCGATCCCCGCCACGCGCTCGCCCGGCCCCTGTGGGCCGAGGTCGACCTCGGCGCGGTTACCCACAATCTCGAGCGATTGCGGGAGCGGGTCGGACAGCCCGTCAAGGTGATCGCGCCGGTCAAGGCGAACGCCTATGGCCACGGCATCGTGCCGGTGGCGCGGCACCTGCAACAGCTCGGCGTCGATGGCCTCGCGACCGCCAATCTCGACGATGCGATTGCCGCGCGGGAGGCCGGCGTCACCATCCCGATCCTGATGTATGGCTCGCAGCTGCCGCAGGGCAACGGCCTGCTGCTCGAGCATGGCCTGACGCCGAGCGTCTATGATCGCGACGGGCTCGAGGCCCTCGTCGCGCTCGCAGCCGCATCCGGCCGGCGCATCAATGTGCATGTGAAGGTCGATGCCGGGCTCGGGCGGCTGGGCGTCAGGCTCGACGCGGCGGCGGCCTTTGCGCGCAGAATCGTGAGCGAGCCCGGGCTGCGGCTCGAAGGCATCTATACGCACATCCCGTTCGGCGATTCCGCGGGCGAAGCCTGGTCGCGCCGGCGTCTGGCGGCGTTCGCCGAGGTGGTCGCGGCGATCGAGGCCGAGCACGGGATCCCCATACCCTATGCGCAAGGCGCCGCGAGCTCCGTGCTCGCGAGGAGCTTCCCCGATCCCCTCAACACCATCTCGCCGGGGCATCTGCTGTTCGGGCTGTTTCCGATCGGCGGCGGCCGGGCCGAGGAGCAGGGATTCCGCAAGGCGCTGACCGCGGTGCGATCACGCCTGATCCACCTGGGCGAGCGGCGCAAGGGCGATGATCTCTACGGCGCAGGCGAAGGTGGTGCAACGGCCGATGCGGTCGTCGGCACGATCCTGTTCGGCATGGACAACGGCTATCGCCCGGCGCCGGCCGGACGAACGGCGCAGCTGCTCTGCCGGGGCGTGCGTTGCCCAGTGCTCGCGGTCAGCGCGGAGTACACGGTGATCGATCTGTCAGGTGTGCCAGGAGCCCGGCTCGGCGATGTGGTGACGATCGTCGGCGCCGATGGCGATGAAGCCATTGCAGCCGAGGACGTGGCCGCGCACCTGGGGGCGCCGAGCGCTGCCTATTGGATGGTCGGGCTGAAGAGCGTGCCGATCAGCTACCGGCCCTGATGCCGCCCCGGAGAGCCGGTCAGAGATCGCGCTCGATCGTCCTGACGAACACGGCGAGCGTACAGCCGGTCTCGGTGCGCGAGTTGTGCTGGGTGCCTTCCTTCAGCAGCACGAAGTCGCCGGTGCGGAACACCGTGCCATCGTTCTCGATCAGCTCACCATCGACCACCAGGAACTGCTCGTGGCAGGTGTGCTCGTGGGGTTGCGTCACGGCGCCCGGCTCCATCCGGTAGATGTAGAAGCCCGCACCCTCGGAAAAGGTGTCGTCGAGTTGGATGAAACCCTGGCGCGGCAGGGCCTCGCCGTCGACGACGAAGGGCTTGAAGACGGCGGACTTGATGTTGACGACGATGCGGTCGGCGGGGCGGGTGGGTTTCATGGCTGGCTCTGCCTTGTTGCCTGCTGTGGAGCTCATCGATGCTGCATCGGATGCCAGTCTTGCTCGACCAGTCTACCTGGCTTCGTCCTGCGTCGTCTCCTCAATCCTGGCATCAGGGGCGATCACGCCTGCGAGCCGCGAACGCAGTTTCTTGACGTCCGTCGGCGATATACGTGCGGACCTCTGACCATTGCTCGCACCGCACAACGAGGCGACCGCCGGTCGCCCCTACATCGGAGGGGTCATCACGTAGGGGCGACCGGCGGTCGCCCCTGATCGCAATCCGGGTTCTCGGCATCCTCCGACCAACGCGCGGGATTGTCCGCGATGTAGGCACAGATTTTGCTCAGGTCGGCCTCGTCGCGGATGACGTGCTCATAGTAGTTGCGCTGCCAGATCGAATGCGCAGGCATGCCCAGTGCAACCGCTCGCTTGGTCACGACCGACTTGTAGCCGCCGATGAGCGCTCCGAGCGATCGTTGCGTCGGACCAGATCGACGCCGCCCATTGCCGACCTGCAATGTTGGGTCCGGGCCGCTCCCGGCATCGCTCGGATGGATGAAAACGACGGCATGCAGGTGGTTCGGCATCAGCACGAAATCGCCCAGGGCGATCTCACGCCTCACGCTGGAGGTCGTCTGCCATTCACTTTCGGCGATCCGGCCGATCTCGGTGGCCCGCAGTCGCCCATCGACAATTGAG
>JANNSW010000300.1:0-3136 GCA_031403055.1 Hyphomicrobiaceae bacterium
CCTGGGTGTCGCACGCGATGAGATCAGACCGGGCGCAAGGCTGCTGATCGAGGGGAGCTATCTGCTGCTCTACGAGCATCACGTGAACGATGGTGTGGTCGAAATCGTCGCGAATATCGACGGACGGCGGGACCTCGCCGAGTTGTTCTGAGTCGAGCTCCCTGTGAGAAATCCGTCGCCGATCTGGCCTCATCCCAGATTTGCCGTTACATCGTTGGCAACGGATTCGCAAGGAACGAAGGGGAGAGATGATCATGTCGAAAGAGCTCGCAGAGATCGCGCAGGCCTTGGTCGCACCCGGCAAGGGCATTCTGGCCGCCGACGAAAGCTCGGGCACCATCGCCAAGCGGTTCGAGGCGATCAAGGTCGAGAACACGGAAGGAAACCGCCGCGACTACCGCGAGCTGCTGTTCCGCTCGAGCGAGGCGATGAGAAGCCACATCTCGGGCGTCATCCTGTTTGACGAGACCATCAGGCAGAAGGCCAAGGACGGCACGCCGCTGGTCAAGCTGATCCAGGACGCCGGCGCAATTCCCGGCATCAAGGTCGACGAGGGGGCAAAGGATCTCGCCTGCTGCCCCGGCGAGAAAGTGACCGAAGGCCTCGACAAGCTGCGCGAGCGGCTGAAGAAGTACCACGAGCTCGGCGCCCGCTTCGCCAAGTGGCGCGCCGTGATCGAGATCGGCCGCGACGGCAATCCGAAGATGCCCTCGATGTATTGCATCAAGGCCAACAGCCACGCCCTCGCCCGCTATGCCGCGCTCTGCCAGGAGGCGGGCATCGTGCCGATCGTCGAGCCCGAGGTGCTGATGGATGGCGACCACGACATCGACCGTTGTGCCGACGTGACCGAGGTGGTGCTGGCCCAGCTCTACTACGATCTGGCCGAAGCGAGCGTCAGTCTCGAGGGCAGCATCCTGAAGCCCAACATGGTGATCGCCGGCAAGCTCTGCAAACGCCAGGCGAGCGCCGAGGAGGTCGCCGAGAAGACCGTGCGGGTGCTGCGGCGCACGGTGCCGGCCGCGGTGCCGGGCATCGCGTTCCTGTCGGGCGGGCAGTCGGACGAGGATGCAACCGCCCACCTGTCGGCGATGAATGCGATCGGCGGGCTGCCCTGGCAGCTCACCTTCTCCTATGGCCGGGCGCTACAGGCCTCCGTGCAGAAAGCCTGGAGCGGCAAATCGGAGAACACGGCCGCCGCCCAGCGCGCGTTCACCCACCGCGCCAGGATGAACGGGCTCGCCGCGCTCGGTAAATGGCAGAAGCAGCTCGAGAAGGCGGCGTAGCGATCGAGTGGGCCGAGGCGTGGCAAGGGCGATCGCCCCGTTTTCGCCCGCTTCGCTCCGGATAGCAACGCGGATCATGTTCTCAATTCCGGAGAGTTTCCGTGCAGCAGTCCCAACCGCGCTGCCGCCTCGCCCTGGTGGTCGACGAGGGCGCCGGCCTGCCGGGAGATGCGGATCTGCGTCAGGCGCTGGCGGCGGGCGATGTGGCGGCAATGATCATTCGCCCGGCCGGTCGCGACGGTAGCGGGACCGCGCGGCTGCGCCGCTTCACCGGCGCCGCCCAGGCCCGTAACGTCGCCGTCCTCGTCGCCAACGACATCGAGCTTGCCCGCGGCATCGGCGCGGACGGCATTCACCTCGACCTCGACGCGCTCGAGGACGACGATGCGGCGCTCGCGCGCTACCACGCGGCCCGCGCGGCACTCGGAGCCCAGGCCTCGGTCGGCGCCGCGGCCGGCCTGTCGCGGCACCTGGCGATGGAGCTGGGCGAGGCCGGCGCCGACTATGTCGCCATCGGACCGGCTGAGGGAGCCGATCGAGACCGGCTGCTGGAGCTGATCGATTGGTGGGCCGAGGTGGTCGAGGTTCCAGTCCTCGCCCTCGTCACAGGCGCGGGTATGATCGAGCAGGCGGCAATGATTTCAGACGCAGGCGCTGATTTCGTCGCGGTCAGCGTCGGCGCCGGCGACGATCTCGCCGCGACCGTCGCTCAGCTTGCCGAGACCATCGGCACAGCCAAGGCCGGTTGAGATGGGGGTCCGGCGCCTCGTCACGGCCCTGGCACTCTGCCTCCTGCTCGCCGCTAGTGGAGCGAATTCGACATTTGAGTTCCGGTTGCCGCTAGGCTTGTGCTCAAATGTCGAATTCAGAAGCTCCACTAGAACAATAGAGTTGCCAGTGGTCCTCATAAGTCCGACATTTGCTCGGGCGCATGCTGCCAGCGGAGGCAAATGTCGGGTTTGGACCACAGCCGCCCGCGCAGCCGAGACGCCGGCCGCCACGTTCCCAACCGGCCTCGCCGACGATCCCGCCTTCGCTGCATTTGACGCCGGCAACTATGCGGCAGCGCTGCAGGCTGCCCAGCAGGCCGCCGCGGCCGGCGAGCCGGCGGCCCATACCCTATTGGGGCGCATGCACGCCGAGGGGCTGGGCGTTGCCCGCGACCTGAAGGCGGCGGCGGCCTGGTATGCCAAGGGCGCCGAGCTGGGCGATCCCAATGCCAAGCTCGCGCTCGGCAATCTCTATGCCGCGGGCGCGGGCGTACCGCGCGACATGAAACAGGCGGCTGACCTGTATGAGGCCGCCGCCACCGCCGGGATCGATGTGGCCGAGTACAACCTCGCTCTCGTCTACGCCCAGGGCGTCGGCCGCCCGGCCGATATGTCAAAGGCCGCCGAGCTGTTGCTGCGGGCTGCCAAATCGGGCCATGCGCAGGCCCAGTACGACCTCGGCGCCCTCTATGCCAATGGAGAGGGCGTGCAAAAGAGCGACGAGGAGGCCGCGCGCTGGATCTCGCAAGCTGCCGAGCAGGGCCTGACGGACGCCCAGCTCGAATATGGGGTGATCCTGTTCAAGGGCCGCGGCGTCTTCCCCGACCAGGCGCGCGGGGCCTATTTCTTCCTCGCCGCCGCCGAGAAGGCCAATCCGATCGCCCAGAACCGGCTGGCGCGGCTCTATGTCCGTGGCGTCGTGTTCAGCAAGGACCTGGTCGCAGCCGCCAAATGGCACCTGCTTTCGCGCGAGGCCGGCGTCAGCGACTTCGAGCTCGACGTCTTCCTCGCTGCCCTGAAGCCCGAGGAGCGCCAGCGCGCCGAGATCGAGGCCGACCGCTGGCGGCAACGGCAGCTGGG
>JANNSW010000301.1:0-3064 GCA_031403055.1 Hyphomicrobiaceae bacterium
CAGCTGACGAGATGCTCAGCGCTGCCGGCGGTATCCCTCGTCGGGGCGCGAAAAATCCGCCCGTGGCCTTGTGATGCCGGGCGCAGCCGAGAGGAATGCATTGTCGGGGGCCTTGCGGCGTCCGGTGGGCAAGCGCCGGCCGGCATAGGGGTCGGTCGCGTGCAGCGCGGCGATCGCCTCGAACGGAACGGCGGCCAGATCCTCGGGCGCCACGTCGAGTTCGCCCGCCAGCATCATGAGCGTGTGCACGGCCCAGGAGCGTTTGTCGGCGGGCGAGAGGGTCAGGCCGGTCACGGCCTCGTCCAGATGAAAGGCCCAGCCACCGTCATCAGTCGGCTCGAGCCAGCATTCGAGGCTGCGCTTGCCGCCCAGATAGAGGCGGCGCTGGCCGGTGGCGTTCACGGTGTGGGTGACGATCATGGGAGAACCGTAGCCGGGGAATGGATGCACGGGGAATCCCGGATGCTGAATTCGCAGGCATCGAGAGCATCGGCAGGCCGGATCGGGGAAGGGGGTGTGGCGGAGCGGCAGCAGGGGGAGAGCAGCACAGCACCCGGTCAAGGGCTGTTCGTCTGGAGCCGGGCCATCGCGCCTGCCTTCCACCCGGGCGCGCCAGCGGGCAGGCGCGATGGCCTGGCGCAATCCCAGCCCTTCATCGGGGCTGTTCGGTGGTGAGGGTTGGAGCAGCCTTCGTGACGCGATTGCAGCGGAAGACGCGGCGACCAACACATGTCGATCAACGTGAAGCCCTGTGAATGAGTATCGCAAGCCGCATTTCGACCCTACCGCCGAGCAGTGGACGACTAGCAAGTCCTTGCGCAGCAACGGCTTGTGCTGTACTGTGCGCGCACGTTACAGCCAGGAGTGGCGATGACCGTGAACGTGATGGCGCCCACTTCGGTGGGCGCTGTTTTCATGAATGGACATGCGCACATGTCCACAAGGTGGACTGCGCACAGGCGCACCAGCGCGCCTCGGGGTCGCTATGTTGGGTCAGAGCCCGAACGGCTGGCACCCGGACGCCCGTGCCCTCGCTGCGGCAGCGGCGCAATCAATCACTCGCTGCACGACACCACTCGGACGCGCTTTGATCGCGCTCCCGCCACGAAGCGTTCGCGGACCGATCGGAAGAAGCCAGCCGGCAGATAGCCGTAAAGAATCGTCGGCCGCTGGGACCGAGCATCGACCGACCGCAGATCGGGACCGGGCCAGGTGAAGATGTTGGATTCCGAGAGCACGATCCAGGAGGTTTGAGCGTCGAGGCCCAGATGCCGCTTGATCACGGCCGGAATCTCGACGGCTTCGACCCCACCCGAGGGCGGTGTGTGCGTGATCGGCAGCACCGCGACGCGATCGCTGCCCGCCTCTCCGGCAACGGTCAGGATGACGGCCACGGGCCGGTCCTTCCGCCCCTCCTCCTGCCGCGCTTCGTGCTCGTCGGCCCACAGATAGGCGTAGCAGATGACCTGGGCCGGCTTCGGGGCGGGGATATCCACCACGTTCAGAGAACTTTCGCCGCGAGCTCGCGCTCGACCGCCTCGGATTCGGGCGGCGGCTCCGTCGCGGCAATGGCGTCCACCAGCTCGTTCGGCATCTCGCCGGCGCGGAGCACCTGCCGGTCGCGGCGCTTCAGGCGCGCATATTCGTCGACCGAGAGCAGCACCAAACGCTCATGGCCGTTGCGGGTGATGGTGACCGGCTCGGTGAGCGCCTTGTCCGCAAGCTGGCCGTAATTCTTGATGAACTCGGCGGAAGTGACCTTCATATCTCGCATCTTTCGAAATTTTCCGATATTCTGAATTATGGGGCGTCACCGCAGTGTTGGCAAGGGGCGGCACGGCACATCCGGGAGACGCAATGTTCGTGGACGTGATGGTGTCAGTCTCGGCAGGCACTGCTTCTCGTGCGGACGCTTCGCATGCCCACCTGGGCACATGCCGTCATGTCCACACGCGCACATGCGCACACGCCCTCACGCCCACATGCGCGCGGACAGGCCCCGTTCCTCGCTGCCGGTGAAGTTGGCGTAGATCGTGGTCGTCTGCAGATTGCTATGCCCGAGCCAGCGGCTCACCACATTGAGCGGCACGTTCTTCTCGAGTGCGGCGATGGCGAAGCCATGCCGCAATCCCTTGGCCGACGCCGGCGGCCCGCCGACTCCGGCAATCAGCATGGCCTGCTTCACCCAGCGATGCGCCGTCGCCCGGTCGATGGGCCAGAGCGGATCGCCCGCCTTCTTCCGGTTGTGAATGTCGTGGATCAACTCGAGCATCTCGAGCAGGTCGTCGGACACCGGGATGACGCGATGCACGAGCTTCCGCCGCTTGAGCGTTCTGAGCGTGATCGTGCGCGCTGCCACGTCGATGTGCTGCGGCGTCACCTCGAGCGGCTCGCTGATCCGAGCCCCCGTCAAGGCGAGCGTCAGGCAGAACGACCGCGCAGGACGGCTCCTCAGTGATTTTGCCGCCGCAATTAAGGCCGCCCTCTCCTCCGGGGTCAGATACTTGCGCAGGCCGCGTCGGGTGAGGAGGTCAGGCATGATGCAACTCTACCGCATACGTAGTGTTGCGTGAACGACAGTGCCTGCAGAAGGGGCAGCGGGGTGTGGCACGAAGGACGCGCGGAAATCGGCGGAGTCGAGGGGGGCGAGCGGCACGCGAGGGCATAGCGGATGCAACAGTATTTCAGGATAGTGTTGCGTTTTCCAAGTAGCGAGATGAGATGGCCGGGAAGCATCTCGCGTTGTGGCAGGGAGCTGGTCGGCGGGCACCCGATTGGGCCGCGATGCAGAGGTAGCAGAAGACGACGCCACCAGCGACGATGCTCTGAATGCGACACGGGGAGCTGGCCGGCTGGTCGCATTGCCCTATGGCAGCTTTCTGATACGGTAGCGGAAAGTCGGGCGTCAGCCGCAGGCGTCGCGATTGTGAAGGGTTCCGGATGTCGGCCCGTCGCAAGCGTATCCTCGCACACGGGGGCCGACGTACGGAAGCCTCCAGGGAAGGAACCCGCGAGCGAGTGGGCACCCGAAGGCGCCGCGAGCGCTATGGGGATTTTGGGGTCG
>JANNSW010000302.1:0-6639 GCA_031403055.1 Hyphomicrobiaceae bacterium
GCGCGCCGGCCTCGCGACGCCGTTGGGCCGCTCGGCGACCCCCGACGAGGTCGCAGCCGTCGCCGGATTCCTGGCCGCGCCCGAAGCCTCCTATGTCACGGGACAACTCTTCGTCGTCGACGGCGGCAACTCGATCATCGAAGACAAGTCGGGCACGGGCTTGTGATGGCAAGGACAGGCGCCGAGACCATGGCCAGGGACAACATCAGATGTGAGCGGTCAGCCGGGCTGTGGCGGATCACGCTCGAGCGACCCGATCGCGCGAACGCCCTCAGCCGGCAGATGCTCGGGCACCTCGTGGAGCTGCTCGGCGAGGCCCATGCGGATGGCTCGCTGCATGCCCTGATCGTGACCGGATCCGGCAGCCGCGCCTTCTCCGGGGGAGCCGACCTGGCGGAAATGGCGGCCGGCGCCAAGGCCGACGACGGCATCTGGGACCGGATGGCGGAGCGGCTGGTGAGCCTGCCCTGTCTCACGCTCGCGCTCGTCAACGGCGCCTGCATCGGCGGCGCCATGACACTCGCGCTCGGCTGCGATCTGAGGGTCGCGGTGCCGCATGCGAGCTTTGGCTATCCAGTCTTGAAGAACGGAGTGTTTCCGGCGGCCGGCGACATCGAGCGGCTGATCGCCCTGGTCGGGCCGGGACGGGCCAAGACCATCCTGCTCGGCGGCCAGCGGATCCCGGCGGCGGAAGCCGAAGCTTGGGGCCTGGTCGAGCGCATCGTCCCGCCCGACGCCCTCGATGCCACGGCCACGGCGCTCGTTGCGACCGCGCTCGCCGCTTCCCACTCCCACCTCGCCGCGCTCAAGCACAGATGCAACCGGGGGCGGGCATGAAGGGCATCCAGGTCGTCGATATGACGAGCGTGCTGTCGGGGCCGTTCTGCACCTGGCTGCTCACAACCATGGGCGCCGAGGTGGTCAAGGTCGAGAGCCCGCTCGGCGACGAGGCGCGGGGCACGCCGCCGATGATCGGCGACGTCAGCCTCTACTTCGCGAGCCTCAACCGCAACAAGCGCTCGGTGGTGCTCGACCTGAAGAGCGTGGCCGGGCGCGGCGCATTGCACCGGCTGCTCGGTAAGGCCGATGTGCTGGTCGAGAACATGCGGCCGGGCGTGCGCGATCGACTCGGCTGCAGCGACGCGGAGCTCGCCCGGATCAATCCCAGGCTGGTCGTCGCCTCGATCAGCGGGTTCGGCCAGACCGGCAGCCTGTCGGGGCGGCCGACCTACGACATCATCGTGCAGGCGATGAGCGGCATGATGAGCATCAACGGGCCGATGGGCGGGCCGGCGACGCGGGTCGGCTTCTCGGTCGGGGATATCGCGGCGGCGCTGTTCACGACGGTCGGCATCCTCGAGCGGCTCTACCGGCGTGATGCCAAGGGCGAGACGCCGGGCCCGCCGCTCGACATCTCGATGCTCGCCTGCCAGTGGGCGTGCCTCGAGAATGCCTATGCGCGCTACCTCAATGCCGGGATCGTCGCCGGCCCGATCGGCTCGCGCCATCCCTCGATGACCCCGTTCGAGCCCTACCCGACGGCGGACCGGGATATCGTGATCGGCCTCGGCAGCGCCCGCGACTGGCCGCGCTTCTGCCGGGCGATCGGGCTCGAGGAGCTGATCGAGGACCCGCGCTTCGTCGCCGACGATGCCCGCCTCCAGCACCGCGACGAGCTGGACCAGATCCTCGGTCGCCTGTTGCGTCAGAAGCCGTCGAAACATTGGCTCGATCTGCTCGCCGCGGCGGAGATCCCGAGCGCCCCGATCGCCAATGTGGCGGAGGCGGCGAACAGCCCGATTGCGGACGAGTACGCGGCTTTCAGCACGGTCACCTCGGCAGACGGGGCAAGCATGCGCTTCGCGCGATCACCTATCGCACCGCGAGACGCTGCTCCGGAGCGGCCCGCGCCGCGCCACGGCGAGCATACGCGCGAGGTGTTGGCCGAGCTCGGTTACAGCGCGTCGGAAATCGCAGCGATCGCCGGCTAGAGCGCGTCCGGCCTTGATGGAATCGCGCAGGTTGAAGCAACGCGCTCTAGTCTATTGTTTTGTCGCATTTTCTTCACGCGAACCGGTTTCCACTTCGCTCGAAAATGCTCTAAGGCGACGTGGAACAATAAGTGAATCGACTCGGAGGGCAGGAGACACCTCCGACCGCCTTCCCGGCCAAGCGACCAACGGGAGCGCAGAGCCGGAATCCAGCATGAGAAGTGCCAAAGGCTCACTATGTTGCGGCTTCGCCGCGCCTTTGCGCTGGCTCCCGGATCGATCTCCGCCCCGGCGAAGCCGGGGCTCCAATCGTCCGGGAAAGCGGGCATCTCGGAGCAGTTGTTGTTGGGTGTGGCCTAACCGGCCGGCCGCCGCAGCACCTTGGCAATGGCCGCGATGTGCTCGTCGCCGAAGCCCTGGGCCTCGGCCCGGTCGAGGATGGTCCCGATGAATTGCGGGACGTCGGGACTGATGCCGGCATCGACCGCCTGGGCCAGGATCCGTTGCAGCCCCGTGTTCCAGGTCCGCAGGAAGGCGCCCGGATTGGCCAGGGCATGGCGTGCGATCGGTTTGAGGATGTAGTGAGCGCCATGCCCCTTGGGGAACAGGGCCGAGAAGAGATCGAGGTCGACGCCCTCGGATTGGCAGAGGGCCACACCATGCGCGACCCCCATGAACTCGCCGAAGCACTGGGACAGCCAGGCGAGATCCAACGCCGCGGCGGTGCCGATCCGCTCGCCGACGAAGCGCGCGTCCTCGCCGAAGGCCGACAACAGCGATTTCGATCGATCGAAGGCGGCTCGATCGCCGGCGTAGAGGACGGTCGCCGTGGTGCTATCGACCTGTGCGGGTCCAGCGAGGATCGCTCCATCCAGGTACCTGACGGAATGCCCCCGCAGCCAGAGCTCGCTCTCGGTGGCTTCCCTGGGCGTACCCGTGCTCAATTGAACGATGGTGCGTCCCGCCAGCGATTGCGCGACGTCCGGCCGATCGATCAGGCCACGCGTCGTTGCATAACTGTCGAGGCAGACAATGACCACAGGGCTGGCGGAGACCGCCGCCGCGACGCTCGTGGTGCCTTTGGCACCCTGGGCTTCGAGGGGAGTTATCTTCCCGGCTGAACGATTCCAGACCGTGACGGCCTGGCCGCTTCGGACGAGAGCCCGGGCGAGCGCGGATCCCATCAGTCCGAGCCCCAGCACTGAGACATCCGTCATGGCGACCTCCAACACGCGAGACAGCGTTTCGGGCGGGTCTAGCACGAGAGGCAGCTGGAGTGGTCCGATATGCCTCAGCGGAGGGTCTGGCCGGCGTCGGCGAGCGGGCCTTCGAGGGCGAGGCGACGGAGCAGGGCAGTCGCAAGCTGGCCAGAGATGCGGCCCGTCGACTTCAGGCCGCTGTCGCGCTCGAAGCGCGTGATCGAGCGTGCGGTCACGCGGCCGCTCGCCTGATCGCCATAGCCGAGCCGCTGCAGCGAGGCTTCAATCGTCGCAGTGATCTCGCCAGCGGCTGCCCCCTCGGCCTCGAGCTGGGAGGCGCTGTCGTTGGAAAGCCCGAGCACGATCGTCCTGAGCTGGACCTCGCTCGGCTCGCCGGTCAGTGGCAGCTTCGAATCGTGCTCGAAGGCCATGATCGCCGAACGGGTGACGAGACCCGGCAGCCCATCGACGGGACCTGGCGCGTAGCCCAGCTGGGCAAGCTCGCGCTGGATCGCGCGCACCACCTGGGCATCGCTGGCGGAGGCGGCCGCGATCAACCGGTTGTCCAGGCGCGTGAGGCTCAGCCTCGACGGCTCGGCTACGTCCGCCTCGCCGCCGAGCGCGGCCCGTGTCGAGCCGGGGACAGCAGGCCAGGCGCGATCGCCCGAGATGGCGGCTGCCGCGATGCGGCCATGCTTGCCGCTTTGCAAGAGCATGGCATTGATGGCAACGCCCAGGGTCAGGACGAAGCAGATCATCAGCAGCAGACGCGTACGGCTCTCGGTCATGGCTTCCTCGGCGCTGGCCGCGGCATACCCCCTCTGGCGGCCTCGGCGGCGAGTATTCCGACGATAAGGTGAACCGAGCGTAAAGGCCGGAGCAGAAAGCCCGGCTAGCCGGTTCCAAGCAAAGTCGGCTCGTTCGACCAACGCTTCGCCAACCTAGACCCGTCATCCCGGCCGAGTGCCAGCCCTGACCGGCTTTAGGAGGCGCACTCGGCACGATTGGCGAAGATCCCGGATCGACGCCAATTGGCGTCGTCGGGGATGACGGGTTCAGGTTTGGTTGAGAACGATTTGTCAAACCAGCCGCGCGAGCTCGCGGCGGAGCTCGGGCCCGAGGTCGGCGCGGGCGAGTGCGAGCGCCACATTGGCCGTCAGGAATCCGATCTTGGAGCCGCAGTCGAAGCTGCGCCCTTCGTAGGCGAGGCCCCAGAAATCCTGACTCGCCATCAACGCCTTCATGGCGTCGGTCAATTGGATCTCGCCACCCGAGCCGCGCTCCTGGCGTTGCAGCACGGGCAGGATCTCCGGCTGCAGGATGTAGCGGCCGAGAATGGTCTGGCGCGAAGGCGCCTCGCCCTGACGCGGCTTCTCGACCATGCCGTCGAGCTGCCAGACCCGGTCGCTCTGGGCAGCACCCAGGCTGACGACGCCGTACTTGTGGGTCTCGCTCGCGGGAACCTCCTCGAGCGCCAACACGTTGCCACCAGTGCGCGCATAGACCTCGAGCATCTGGGCGAGACAACCGCGCTTGGCCGGCGTTTGCACGACGACATCGGGCAGCAGCAGCGCGAACGGCTCGTCGCCGATGATGTCGCGCGCGCACCAGACCGCATGGCCGAGGCCGAGGGGCTCCTGCTGGCGGGTGAAGCTGGTCGAGCCCGGCAGCGGCAAAAGATCCTCGAGCATGGCGAGCTCGTCCTTCTTGCCGCGTGATCTCAAGGTCGCCTCCAGCTCGATCTGGCGATCGAAGTGGTCCTCGATCACACCCTTGTTGCGCCCGGTGACGAAAATGAAATGCTCGATGCCGGCTTCGCGTGCCTCATCGACCACGTGCTGGATGACCGGCCGGTCGACCACCGTCAGCATCTCCTTGGGCATGGCCTTGGTCGCGGGCAGGAACCTCGTGCCCAGGCCCGCCACCGGGAACACGGCCTTGCGGATTGGTTTCGTCGCCATGGAGCATTCCTCGAATCGCGCATTGTCATGCTCAACGCATTATGCGTGCAAAACGCTTGCCTGACCACTGTCGCCCAGGCGCCGTCTCGCGTTCGCGTCCTGATCGTGCGAGAATGGCGCGCCCGATTCTGGCCGGGAACGCTCCCTATCGCTGGACCGTCCCCAACCGGGGCGGACCGCAGTGCATTGCGGGCGAGGCCGACCCGGCCGCGATGGACCGCGCAAGCACCTGGAGGCTAGGCCATGTCGTGGTCGAAAGTGATGCTCGCGCTCGCGTTGGCTCTCATGCCGCTCGCATCGGCGCCAGCCAAGGCCGATGCCGACTACGACGCCTTCCTCGAAAACCTCTGGCCCGAGGCCGAGGCGATCGGCGTTTCACGGGCGACGTTCGATGGCGCGCTGGTCGGGCTGAAGCTCGACCTGGGGCTGCCCGAGATCGGGGTCAAGCCCGGCGAGCCCGACAAGAACACCAAGGGCCAGCCCGAATTCGTGAAGCCGCCCAGCACCTACATGCGCGAGAGCCAGCTCCGGGACCTCGCAAAGACCGGAGCGGCCGAGGCGCGGCGCTGGAAAGTGGACCTCGAAGGCATCGAGCAGAAATACGGCGTCTCGCGCCACATCCTGCTCGCGATCTGGGCGCGCGAGACGGCATTCGGCAGCTACAAGCTGCCGCACAATGCGATCCGGGTGCTGGCGAGCCAGGCGTTTCTGGGCATGCGCCGCGACTTCTTCCGCATCGAGCTGCTGTGGGCGCTGAAGATCGTCGAGGACGGGCATGCGAGCATCGGCGAGATGCGCTCGAGCTGGGCGGGCGCGATGGGGCACACCCAGCTGATGCCGACCAACTGGCGGGACTACGCGGAGGACTTCGACGGCGACGGGCGGCGCAACATCTGGTCGTCGGTGCCGGATGCGCTGGCGTCGGCGGCAAAATCGCTGATCGGGCCGAAGGAGGTCGAGGGCAAGCCCTATCAGTGGCTGAAGGGTCGGAGCTGGGGTTACGAGGTGCGCAAACCGGCGAGCTTCGATTGCACCATGGAGGGGCTCGAGGGCTGGCGGCCGTTGTCGGCGTGGGTCGGCCTGGGCTACGAGCGGGCGTATGGCCGCAAGCTGAGCCCGGAGCTGCTGGCGGACGAGGCCTATCTGCTGCTGCCGCAGGGCGCGCACGGGCCGGCGTTCCTCGTCACCCACAATTTCCTGATCCTGAAAACCTACAATTTCGCCGACATTTATGCGTTGTTCGTCGGGACGTTGGCCGACCGGATGGCGGGCGCCAAACCGTTCGAGGCGGCCTGGGGGGCGGCGCCGCCGGTGTCGGAGCGCGATGCGCTCGAATTGCAGAACTACCTGGTCGGGCTCGGGCTCACTGTCGGCAAGGTCGATGGCAAGGTCGGCTGGCGCACGCGGGTCGCGCTCGGCGTGCTCGAGAAGGCGAACGGGCTCGACGTGGATTGCTATCCGACGCCCGACGACGTGGCGGCGATGCGG
>JANNSW010000303.1:0-10534 GCA_031403055.1 Hyphomicrobiaceae bacterium
GCTCTCGTTCGGGGCCTTGACCGACAAGGACCGGGTCGACCTCGCCTATGCCCTCGATCTCGGCGTCGATTGGGTCGCGCTCTCGTTCGTGCAGCGCGCGGCCGACGTGGCGGAAGCCAGGAAGATCGTGCAGGGCCGAGCGTCCATCATGGCCAAGATCGAGAAGCCGGCGGCGCTGAACGAGCTCGACCGCATCATCGAGCTCGCCGACGGGCTGATGGTCGCCCGCGGCGATCTCGGCGTCGAGCTGCCGGTCGAGAAGGTACCGGGCCTGCAGAAGCAGATCACACGCCGGTCGCGCCGTGCCGGCAAGCCGGTGGTGGTGGCGACGCAAATGCTCGAATCGATGATCTCCTCGCCGGTGCCGACCCGCGCGGAGGTGTCCGATGTGGCGACCGCCGTGTTCGAGGGGGCGGATGCGATCATGCTCTCGGCGGAATCGGCCGTGGGCCAGTTTCCCATCGAATCCGTCGCCATGATGGATCGGGTGGCGCGCGAGGTCGAGACCGATCCGCTCTACGAGGCGATCATTCACGCCCAGCGCACCGAGCCCGAGGCGACCGGCCCCGATGCGATCGCGGCCGCCGCCCGCTCGATCGCCGACACGCTGAAGCTCGCGGCCGTCATCTGCTACACCGGCTCGGGCTCGACCGGCATGCGCGTCTCGCGCGAGCGGCCCCAGCAGCCGGTGATTGCCTTGACGCCGAATGCCGCCACGGGACGGCGGCTCTCGGTCGTGTGGGGGCTGCATTGCGTGCTGACCGAGGACGCGCGCGACTATGACGACATGGTCGACAAGGCCTGCCGCATCGCGCTGCAGGAGGGTTTCGCCAAGCGCGGCGACCGGGTGATCATCACCGCCGGGGTGCCGCTCGGGACGCCCGGCGCCACCAACATGATCCGCATCGCCTTCGTCGGCGAGGGCGGCAAGGCTGCCGGCTCCTGAGGGAGCCGCCGCTGTTTGGCTGGATTGCATGCGCGGCGACCGCTGGTAACCATGTTGCCGCAACCCATGCCTGTGGAATGGGTCATCGCGTGCTGTTTCTGCTGGCAGCATGCACAGCGGGCCTCGTGCGGGCGCTTTGGCGACTGCAGTGGGGCGGCACGTAGTCGAGGAGTGGATCATGGCGAAGAAAACCGGCGGAGCCGGCAATGACAATCTGGCTGGCACGGCCAGTGCCGACACCCTGACCGGGCTCGGCGGCAACGACACGCTGGTTGGTGGCGCGGGTAACGACACGCTCTATGGCGACGACGTGAACAACCAGACCCTCGGCAATGACCGGCTGTTCGGCGGAGACGGCAACGACAAGCTGTTTGGCGGGGACAGTAACGACAAGCTCCTCGGCGAAAGCGGAAACGACAGGCTGTTCGGCGGCGGAGGCAACGACACCCTGAACGGGGGCGCCGGCAACGACCGCCTCAATGCCGGCGGTGGTGAGTCGAAAGACACGCTGACCGGTGGCGCCGGTAAGGACAAGTTCGTGTTCACCTTCGTGGGCGACGACGTGCCGGGGCACAATGCGGTGGTGAGGATCACCGATTTCACGAGCGGCGAGGACAAAATCGTCATCAATGTCGGCGCTGGCTTCACCTTCGCCGATCTGTCGATCCGCTATGTCGGCAACAATGCCATCATCGACAACGCTAGTGTTCTGACTCATTCATTTAGTACCCTAAATGAATGGCCAGCCCACTAGCCAACTCTTTGTTTGTGTTCCGGGTTTCCATTCATTGATCCAGCTTCGCCGGAATCGAATGAATGGGACGGAACACTAGCGGCAACAGCGGCGACATCAAGCTGATCGGCGTGCATGCCAACGGCGACGTGCTGCAGGAGTCCGACTTCCAGCTCACCTGACGACCAGCGCCTCGTGCGCCACGCGCGCGGCCCGTTGCGGTCGCGCGGGTGCGTTTTGCCGCCTTCGAGTGCCGCCTTCGACGGCACGCGGCTTGCAATCCCTTCGGACATATCGAAAAAAGTGCCCGGCTTGTTCCCCGCGGAACAGCGCACGACGGCCGTTCAGCCGATATTCAACGCAACGGGACCCGGTGAAGAGCGCTGGCCCCGGCAACACAAAGGGCAAAAGCCCGCGGAGATGATCATGGCGAAGAAAACCGGCACTGCAGGCAACGACAGGATCGATGGCACATTCAATGCCGATACGCTGCTTGGCCTGGCAGGCAACGACACCCTGACCGGCAACGACGGCAACGATACGCTGAAGGGCGGCTCGGGCAACGACAAGCTCTATGGCGACGATCCGACCGGCCAGACCATCGGCATGGACAAGCTCTTTGGCGAAGCCGGCAACGACAAGCTGTATGGCGGCTTCGGCAATGACACGCTGAGCGGCGGCGCCGGCAACGACAAGCTCTATGCGGGCGGCGGCGAGTACAAGGACAGATTGACCGGCGGCGACGGTCAGGACAAGTTCTATTTCACTGGCACCGGCGAGGACGTGCCCGGTCACAATGCGGTCGTCACGATTACCGACTTCACGTTCGGCGAGGACAAGCTCGTGATGAAGTTCGGCGTCGGTTTCGACGATCTGTCGATCGATTACGTCGGCAACAATGCCATCATCTCGAGCCCCAACGGCAACAGCGGCGAGATCAAGCTCATCGGTGTTCATGCCGGCGGCGCCGAGCTGCACGATACCGACTTCATCTTCTCCTGAGCTCGCGGGGTGCGGTGCGCTCGATCGCCCGCACCCTTTCCGCGCCCTGTCCTCGCGTACAGCTCCGGCGCGATGCAGCGTCAAGCCGACAGGCCGTGGCGCGACTGATCGGCACCCGAGCTTGCCGCAGCCCCAACCGGCTGATACCTGCCTCATCGAGCAACGAGCAGCCGGACGATTCCACGCATGCAACGCCTGTCGCAACCGCATCAGAGCCTGGGCGCCGTCTACGATGTGGTCGTGGTCGGCTCGGGCTATGGCGGGGGCGTAGCCGCCTCGCGGCTCGCGCGTGCGGGCAAGCGGGTCGCGGTGCTGGAGCGGGGCCGGGAGTACTTGCCGGGAGAATTCCCGTCGCGCTTTCCCGACTTGCGCCGCGAGCTGATGGTGACGGGCGGCCGGAGCGGTGCGCCGATGAAGCCCGGCCTGTTCGATTTCCGGCTCGGCGAGCATATCCATGTGCTGACGGGTTGCGGGCTCGGCGGCGGCTCGCTGATCAACGCCGGCGTCGCGCTGCGTCCTGATGTCCGCGTTTTTGCCGATAAGGTGTTTCCCGCGGCATTGCGGTCCGACGGCCGGCGCGAGGAAGGCTACGCCCGCGCGACGGCCTGGATCCGGCCCACACGCGATCCGCGCGCAGCCGGGATGACCAAGTACCGGGCGCTCGACCGGGCAAGTGGCGCGCTTGGCCGATCGCCCGAGGCCGCGCCGGTCGCCGTCTCGTTTGCCGGCACGCTCAATCCGGCGGGCGTCCACCAATCCGCCTGCACGCGTTGCGGCGACTGCTGCTCGGGCTGCAATGTGGGGGCCAAGAACACCGTCGCCATGAGCTACCTGCCCGATGCCGCCGCTCACGGCGCCGCGATCTTCGCCGGCTTGACGGCCGAGCGGGTCGAGCGGGTCGGTGCGCGCTGGCGGGTGCATGTGCGGGCAAGCGAAGGCAAGGCCGAAGCATCGAGCGTGCTCGCCGACATCGTCGTGCTGGCGGCGGGTACGCTGGGCTCGAGCGAGCTGCTGCTGCGCTCGCGCGAGGCCGGTCTGGCCATATCCGACCGCATTGGCGAGGGCTTCTCGGCCAATGGCGACATCATCGCCTTCGGCTATGGCGGGCGCGAGCGGGTGGGCGCGATCGGCGTCGGCCATCCGCCACGCCCGGGCATCGAGGCGCCGGGCGCCAGCGTTTCCGGCCAGATCGTGCTCGATGATGCCGGCGACCTCGACCGCGCCATGTGCATCCAGGAGGGCGTGCTGCCGTCCCCGCTCGGGCCGGTGCTGCCAGTGATGTTCGTGCCGGGCGGCAAGCTGCTGGGTGCAGCCGAAGCCCTCTTCCGTGGCGTCTATGATGGCGCGCTCGCCCGCACCCACACCTTCTTCGTCGTCGCCCACGACAGCGCGTCGGGCCGGATCGTGCTGAAGGATGGGCGCGCCGGGATCGAGTGGCCCGAGGTTGCCAATGAGCCCGTGTTCGAGCGCGTCGACAGCGCCTTGCGGGCGCTCTGCGAGGCTTCAGGCGCGAGCTACGTGAAGAACCCGCTGGCGACGACCATGATGGGCGCGCGGCCGGCGACCGCGCATCCACTCGGGGGCTGCCGCATGGCTGAGGATGCGGCTCGCGGCGTGGTCGATGATCGCGGCCGCGTGTTCGATGGCCGGGACGCGCGCTCGACCCATGCAGGTCTCTACGTCTGCGACGGCTCGATTTTGCCGCGCTCGCTCGGCGTCAATCCGCTGCTGACCATCACGGCGCTGGCGGAGCGCGCGATGATGCTGCTGGCCGAGGACTACCAGCTGCGCTTCGATGTGGCGGCAAGAGCGACGAGCATGTAGAATGTCGCCCATGCAGCACCGTCACCTGAAACATGAGGAGTTGACGCTTGCCGCGATCGACGACGTGATCGCTCGGGGCAAGCGTTTGGACTGGGCGGAGTTGCGCCGCGCGATGCTGGCCGACGCCAGTATCCGGGAGAAGGTCATGCGCATCTGTGCCGCGAGGGTCGTCGACCCCTATGCCCAGCGCTATCACTTCTGGAAGCACTATGCCGAGCACCACGCGCCTGGCTGACTGTGCAGCCGCCGACGACCTCCTGACCATCCGCGACCTGTTGCGCTATGGCGTCTCGCGCTTCACCGCGGCCGGTCTCGTCTATGGCCATGGCACCACGCGCGCGCTCGACGAGGCGGCGTTCCTGATCCTGGAGACGCTGCATCTTCCCATCGACGAGTTGGAGCCCTGGCTGGAGGCGAGGCTCACGCGGGGAGAGCGCGAGCGCCTGCTGGAGCTCTTCGAGGAGCGCATCGCGACGCGCAAGCCCGCCTGCTATCTCACCCGCTCCGCCTACATCCAGGGCCATCGCTTCTACGTGGATGAGCGGGTGATCGTGCCGCGCTCCTACCTGGGCGAGCTGCTCGGCGGCGATCTTTCGCACCTGATCGGGCGGGCGGGCGAGATCACGAGCGTGCTCGACCTGTGCACCGGCTCGGGTTGCCTCGCCATTCTGGCGGCTCTCGCTTTCCCGAGCGCCGTCGTCGAAGCAGTCGACATCTCGGGCGATGCGCTCGAGGTCGCCCGCCGCAACGTGGCGGACTACGGTTTGGAAGAGCGGGTGCGGCTCTACCGTGGCGGTCTGCTGGCCCCGCTCGGTCGCCGCCGCTTTGATCTCATCCTCTCCAATCCGCCTTACGTCCCGGCCGCGGCCATGGCGGCGCTGCCACCGGAATTCCAGGCCGAGCCCGCGCTCGCGCTCGCCGGCGGCGAGGACGGCCTCGACATCGTGCGCCGCATCCTCGCTGGCGCCGCCCGCCACCTCGCTCCGCAAGGCCATCTCATCGTCGAGATCGGCACGGGCCGCGAGTCCTTGGAGCAAGCCTATCCCGACCTCCCCTTCCTCTGGCTCGATACCGAGGCGAGCGAAGGCGAGGTGTTCCATCTGCCGGCGGCGGCACTCACGGGGTGAGCCGGGCGACCCCTGTTCGAGCATCGCTGGTCATGATAAAGAATGGTCATGTCACAACCCATCGCAACGACCGACCTGATCCGGCTTCCTGCCGCCAAGCGGATCGAAGCGCATGAGAGGGATCCGGGCGCTGCGAAACCCTGGACCGAGGTGAAGTCCGCCATCCTCGAAGTCCGCCATCCTCGAAGTCCGTAGGGCGGAATAGCGAAGCGTATTCCGCCAATTCGATGCGCCTGCATCCGGAACGGCGGAATTCGGCGCGAAGGGCACCTATTCCGCCCTACGTTTCTGCTGCTGTGGCATGCCATGCATTTGCGGAATGCAATTCTACCGCTTTCAAATGCCGATCGTCCAGCTCGATTGTGCCGGGCCGATCGCCCTCCGCAAGCATCTCCGACAAGGAGAACCCGTGGTCCAAATCCGACATTTGCATCCGCTTGCGGCACGCGCCCGAGCAAATGTCGGATTTATCAGGACCACTAGCAACATTATGATGCTAGTGTTCTGACTCATTCATTTGGTACCCCAAATGAATGGCCAGTCCACTAAGCAACTCTTTGTTTGTGTTCCCTCTTTCGATTCATTGATCCAGCTTCTCCGGAATCGAATGAATGGGATGGAACTAGTGGAGCTTCTGAATTTGACATTTGAGTAGAAGCCTGGCGGGAAAATCGGTGACGGGCACCGAACCAAATCGCCAATTGACCTCGGATATGGCAATTCCTGATAACTCGGTGCCCCGATTTTCCTCTCCGTTGTGTCCCCGCGCTTACGGCAAGGCCTGCCTTGGTGGCACCAGCAGGCGCAGCGCGTTGATCGTCACCAGCACGGTTGCTCCCGTATCGGCGAGAATTGCGGGCCACAGGCCGGTCAGGCCGATCACGGTGGTGACCAGAAACACCGCCTTGAGCCCAAGCGCGATGGTGATGTTCTGCCCGATGTTGGCCATGGTGCGCTTCGATAGGTCGATCATCGCGGCCACGTCGCCAACCCGGCCGTGCAGCACGGCCGCGTCGGCTGTTTCAAGGGCAACGTCGGTGCCGCCACCCATGGCAATGCCGATGTCGGCAGCGGCCAGTGCGGGCGCATCGTTGATGCCATCGCCGACCTTGGCCACGTTTTGCCCTCGCGCCTTCATCTCGCCGACGATCCGCAGCTTGTCCTCCGGGAGCAGCTCGGCGCGGACCTCGATGCCGAGCTGCTTGCCGATCGCCGCGGCGGTTCGCTGATTGTCGCCCGTCAGCATGACGGTGGCGATACCCGCATTGGTCAACGCCTCGAGCCCGGACCACGCATCGGCACGCGGCTCGTCACGCATGGCGATGGCGCCGGCCAGGCCTTGACCGACGAGCAATACCGACACCGTCTTGCCCTCGTCGTAGAGCGACACGATCCTGGCGGTCCGCGCGGGAGAAAGAGGGACCCGCTCGCCCGCCGCCTTGGCCGATCCGAAGAACAATCCGACGCCGCCGACCGTCCCGGTAACGCCTTTGCCGCCGATCGCCTTGGCATCGGTTGCCGCGGGCACTATCACATTGTCAGCCGCCGCCTTGGCAAGGATCGCCGTGGCGAGTGGATGGCTGGAGCCGGTTTCCAATGCGGCGGCGAGCCTCAGGACCTCCGCCTCGGAATAGCCGAACCCGACGATATCGGTCACTTTCGGCTTGCCCTCGGTCAGGGTGCCGGTCTTGTCGAACGCGACGGCCGTGATGTTTCTCAGGTTCTCCAGCACCGCGCCGCCCTTGATCAGCAACCCGCGCCGAGCCCCGGCCGAAAGCGAGGCCGCAATGGCGGCCGGGGTCGAGATCACCAGTGCACAGGGGCAGCCGATCAGCAGGATGGCCAGGCCCTTGTAGACCCACTCGCTCCAAGCGCCGCCAAACAGCAGCGGCGGGACGATGGCGACCAGCGCCGCGACCACGAGCACACCCGGCGTGTACCAGCCAGAGAAGCGGTCGATGAAGCGCTCGGTCGGCGCCTTGCTCTCCTGGGCCTCCTCCACCAGTTTGACCACGCGCGCAATCGTGTTGTCAGCCGCCGTTGCCGTGACGCGAACACGCAAAGCGGCGTCGCCGTTGATGGTGCCCGCGAACACCGTCGCTTCGACGCCCTTTCGGACCGCGGTGCTTTCGCCGGTAACAGGGGCCTCCACGATGAAGCTCTCGCCGGCGACAATGACGCCATCGGCCGGAATGCGGTCACCGGGGCGGACGAGAATGATCGCACCGATTGCCAGGCTTTCGGCGGCAACCTCGCGGGTCTGGCCGTTGTCCTCGAGTAGCGCGGTCTTGGGTATCAACGCGGTCAGCGACTGAATGCTGGCGCGTGCCCTGCCGGTCGCCACCCCTTCGAGCAGCTCGCCCACCAGGAACAGGAACACGACGGCGGCCGCTTCCTCGGCGGCATTGATGAACACCGCGCCGATAGCGGCGATGGTCATCAGCATTTCGATGGAGAACGGCGTGCCTGCCAACGCCGCCATGATGGCGCGGCGGGCAATGGGCACGAGGCCGACCAGCATCGCGACCACGAACGCATAGGGCGCAATCGAGGGCACCAGCTTGCCGATCCCAAAGGCTGCAACCACCGCGAAGCCGCAGGCGATGGTCAGCAGTCCTTTCTTGCTTCGCCACCATGGACCGCTCGATGGTCCGTCGTCTTGGCCATGCAGCCCTTCGGCATCGTTGGAGGATTGGTTGTGACCGGAGTGATCGTCGTGCGCCAGCTTGTCGTGAGCGGGCGCCTTGGCAGCGACCGGCGCCACCGTGTAGCCGAGGCCGGCAACGGTCTTCGCGAGCGAGGGCGGGGCGCTGGTCGTGTCGTGCTGTACGGCCATCGTGCCAGCCGTGACGGACACTGTTACATCCGACACCCCGGGAATGCGTCGTACCGCGGTCTCGATTTTGGCGGCGCAGCCGGCGCAATCCATCCCTTGGACCCGATAGCGGGTCAGTGTCGTCGGCGTCGGCATGCTCAATCCCTTGCATGGTTTTGCCGGTACGCTACATCCTCTAGCGACTAGAGGAGCAAGCGGAACATGACAAGCTATCCCATCGGTGCCGCAGCCAGGCGAACGGGCGTGAAGGTGCCGACCATCCGCTACTACGAGCAGATCGGGCTGGTGCCCATGCCATGCCGCACCGATGGCAACCGCCGCCTGTATACGGAACGTGACTTGCGGCGCTTGGCCTTCATCCGCCATGCGCGCGAGCTGGGATTCGCGATCGAAGCGATCCGGGCCCTGCTTTCACTGCAAGACGACCCGAGCCGACCGTGCGGTACCGCCGATGCCATCGCGAAGGCACGACTTGCCGAGGTGAAGCAGCGCATTCGCAGCTTGACGGCGCTGAAGGCCGAGCTCGAGTTGATGGTCGAGGGTTGTCGGCACGGCGAAGTGGCGAAGTGCCGGGTCATTGAGGTGTTGGCGGATCATTGCAAATGCGCAAACCTCCGCCATTGAGCCGAGCATCCTGGAAAATCGGTGACAGGCACCGAGCTAAATCGCCAATTGACCTCGGGTATGGGGCAATTCCTGATCATTCGGTGCCTGTCACCGATTTTCCTCTCAATCATCCGGCCACTACGAGGTGGCGCCCGCGCGGCGCTTCGGGCAAGGAGTGTCGGCGAATGGTCGTCACTCCGTTGCCAGCTTCCCCACCCCATGCTCTCCGCCATCAGAAATCTCGCCCGCCTCGCCCGCGCGGGCCTCGTCTTTGCCGAGCACGGGGTGCGGTTCGTGCCCAAGGGCGTCGACGTGCCGCTGCCGTTGCGCGGTGCCCGGTTGGCGGCGCTCGTCATCCGCACCCTCTGCTGGCCCTTCCGCGCGAGCCGGCCGGCCTCCAACCAGTCGCGCATCGCCGCCGCGCTCACCGACCTCGGCCCGTCCTACATCAAGGCGGGACAGTTTTTCGCGACGCGCGGCGATCTGGTCGGGCGGGAGCTCGCGGCCGATCTGGCCGGCCTGCAGGATCGCATGCCGCCCTTTCCCGATGCGGACGCCCGCCGCTCGATTGAGCGGGCGTTGCAACAGCCGGTCGAAAGCCTCTTTGCCGAGCTGGGGCCTCCGGTTGCCGCCGCCTCGATCGCCCAGGTGCACAAGGGTGTGATCGAGGACGAGAAGGGACGGCGCGAGGTGGCGGTCAAGGTGCTGCGGCCGGGCGTCGGCCGGCGCTTCGACAGCGACCTGGAAAGCTTTGCCTTCGCGGCCCGCCTGATCGAGTGGATCGATCCCCGGTCGCGGCGGCTGCGTCCCGTTGCCGTGGTCGATACGCTCAAACGCTCGGTCGGGCTCGAGCTCGATCTGCGGCTGGAAGCCGCCGCCATCTCCGAGCTCGGCGCCAACACCGCAAAGGACGAGGGCTTCCGCGTCCCCCAGGTGGAATGGACCCGCACCGCCAAGGAGGTGCTGACCGCCGAGTGGATCGAGGGCATCCACATCGATAACGTCGAGGCGCTGTCAGCGGCCGGCCACGACCTCACGAGGCTCGGCACCGACGTCATCCGCCATTTCCTGCGCCACGCCATGCGCGACGGCTTCTTCCACGCCGACATGCATCCGGGCAATCTGTTCGTCGACCCGCAGGGCCGCATCGTCGCCGTCGACTTCGGCATCATGGGCCGCCTCAGCCCGCGCGAGCGGCGCTTCCTCGCGGAGATTCTCTACGGCTTCATCGCGCGCGACTACCGGCGGGCGGCGGAGGCTCACTTCGCAGCCGGCTACGTGCCCGAGCACCACTCCGTCGAGGTCTTCGCGCAGGCGCTCCGCGCGATCGGCGAGCCGCTGATGGGCCGGCCGGCGGAGGAAATCTCCATGGGCCACCTGCTCGGGCAGCTGCTCGAGTACACGGACGTCTTCGACATGCAGACCCGGCCCGAGCTGATCCTGCTGCAGAAGACCATGGT
>JANNSW010000304.1:0-2679 GCA_031403055.1 Hyphomicrobiaceae bacterium
TGGCAGCCGCCAGGATCGCCAGCAGCACCGGCCCGTAGCCGCCCGCCGCCGACCACATCAAGGCCGCCGCGAAAGGCGTCGCCGCCTGCACCACGTAGAACTGTGCCGAAAGCGCGCCCTGCAGCGCGCCATAGCCCTCGCGGCCGAGCAGCTCGGGAGCAGCGGTCGCCTGCACGATCGTCTTGATCCCCATGCCGGCGCCATAGAGCACGGCAAAGACGTAGAGGAGGGCAGAGCCCGGTGTCACCAGCAGGAGCGCAACCAGCCCGCCGACCGGCAGCATCGTCGCCACGATGCCGGCGAGCCGCACATCGATCCGCTTCTCCAGCGCGAACACGACGATGCGCCCGGCCACCTGCGAGGGCCCGACCAGACTGTAAGCCAGCACGGCCGATCCCATCGACAGCCCGCGCTCGACCAGCAGCGGCAGGATGTGAAACGTCAGCGCCGTGAACATGAACGCATAGGCGCAATAGCTGAGCGACAGCAGCCAGAACACCGGATTGCGCATGACGAGCCGCATGCGATCGGGCGTCGCGACGACCGGTGCATCCGGTCGCTCGGCCGCTGCACTGGCGCGGCTGCGCTCGCGGAGGACGAAGCCATGGATGGCGACGCCGAACGGCAACTGCAGCAGCGCCAGGACCTGCAGCGCTTGGCGCCAGCCGATGCTCTCGACCAGCCCATGCGTGAGCGGAATGAAGACCGTGCTCGCGAAGCCGCCGAGCAGGGTGATGACGACGATGCCGCGGCGATAGTCGGCCTTCAGCTCGCGCGCCATCACGGCGAATACCGGCTCGTAGAGCACGGCGGAGAACGTCGCCCCCATCGCCGCCCAGATCACATAGAGCTGCCACAGCTCCGTCACGATCGACCAGGCCAGCAGCAGCCCGCAGGCCGCGACCGAGCCAGAGGTCATCAGCAAATGCCCACCGAAGCGGTCGATCACCCGGCCGGCCTGGAACGAGACGAGACCGGTGACGGCGAGCCCGATCGAGACGGCGAGCGTTACCTCGGGCTTCGACCAGCCAAGCTCGCTCGCCATCGGCCCGGAGACGACGGCAAAGGCATAGTAGAGCGAGCCCCACGAGACCAGTTGCGCGATCGCGAGGGGCAGCACTAAGCCCCAGCGGAAGGACGCTCGGCCAAGCTGAGCAGTCACAGGCTGCGGCTCGCTGCCTGCGCGACCGCAGGCACCTTGCCCGCTGCGCAGCCACAGCCGGCTTCGCCCTTGGCCTTCGTCGTCTCGTCGGCCACGCAGCAGGCGTCCGCATTCGACTGCGCCGGTCCACCACAGCAGCCGCCGGCTGGCGCCAGCGCCTCGCCCTGGCCGCGTCCCTCGCACACACCCGTCCGCGGTAGCGCGAGCCGCGTCTCGCGGGCGGCCTGCCAGTCACCCGCCAAGGCGGCGACAACCGAGCGCACCTGCTCGTAGCCGGTCGCCATCAGGAAGGTCGGCGCGCGGCCATAGCTCTTCATCCCGACGATGACGAAGCCGGGCTCGGGATGGGCGAGCTCGTCGATGCCGTGCGGGGGAACGTCGCCGCAGCTGTGCTCGTTGGGATCGATCAGTGGCCCAAGGGCGCGCGGACACTCGAGCCAGGGATGCAGATCGAGGCGGATCTCGGAAAGGCCGGAGAAATCGGGCCGGAACCCCGTTGCCACGATCACCTCGCCGGCCGCGACTTGACGCTCGCCCGCCGCAGTCTCGCCCGTGACGGCAATGCCGTCAGTTGTCCTGTTGAATGCCCGGACGCGGAACGGCGCGATGATTTCGATCCCGGCGCGTTCGACCGCGAGCTTGGCGCGCTCACCCAGCGCTCCACGGCTCGACAGCTGGTCTTCCGGCCCGCCGCCGAACGTCTTCTGCGTCGGCGCGTTGCGCATCGCCCAGAGGATCACCGTGCCCGGCGCCGTCGACTTCAGCCGGGCGAGGCCCAGGATCGAATCCATCGCCGAATGGCCCGAGCCGATCACCAGGATGCGCTTGCCCGCATAGCGCGCCCGCTCGGCGCCGGCGACATCGGGGATGCCGGCGCGGATACGATTGGCGCAGGCGATCTCGCCCATCGCTGGCACGCCGCTGGCGCCAGCCGGGTTCGGCGTGCGCCAGGTGCCCGACGCATCGATCACGGCGCGAGCGAGGATGCGGCTGTCCGCTCCATCCGGGCCCGCGACGGTCAGCTCGAAGGGGCGGCCTTCGCGGCCCTTCGAGGGCACGCGGTCCATGCCGAGGCGCGCAACGGACCTCACGCGCAACCCGAAGCGCAGCTGCGGCGCGATGGCAGGATGGCGCGCGAGCGGGGCGAGATAACGCTCGATCAGCTCGGCGCCGGTCGGGTCGCGATCGAGCTGATCGGACTCGATCCGCCAGCCGGTCGGCTCCAGCAGGCGGCGTGCGGCGCCGGCCACGTTGAACCGCCAGGGCGAGAAGAAGGTCACATGCGCCCATTCCCGCACGGCGGCGGCCGGTTCCGCCCCCAGCTCGAGCACGATGAAGGGGATGCCTCGCCCGGCCAGCTCGGCGGCAGCGGCCAACCCGACCGGGCCGGCGCCGATCACGGCGACTGGGAGCGGGGATTGGAGGATCGAGGAATCGAGCATGGGTTTGGTCTCTGATTGGCCCGACAGCATCAGGCGCAGGATTTGTCGGCCGAGGCGCTGCATGCTGCATCAGCG
>JANNSW010000305.1:0-4807 GCA_031403055.1 Hyphomicrobiaceae bacterium
GGGCCAACTGGCAACGGGAGGAGCCCGAACCTCGACGGAAGGCGGCAGCCTTCGAACGGTGGCACGAGCCGGATGATGCGAGAGTATCAAGTCCGGATCTGTGAGAGGCTCGGGGTGAAATTCCCTGGGCCTACTCGGCAATACCGGCCCAACGCCTTGGCGCAAATGGTTCGCCGCAAACGCGTGCGTCATTCCCACGCCTGTACCTCACCCCGAGTCGTCGATGACGCAGAGAGCGCCTATATTTGAAGCTATTGTTGCTGCTCATCGAAATAATGTGTCGATCTTGTTGATTTATTCAGCAGCAACATCACACGAGAAAATAAGGCAGCTCGGCTTCGTCTTTAGATTTTAGATGGCGTAACGAGGCGCTGCCGTCCACATCTTCGTGGGCATAAATATTGTGGCGGATCTTTTTAAAGAGCTTTTCCTCTAAGTGATCCTCCACATGGGACACCACAATGAGGTGGTGATTGTGTAGTGCATCGTTGCCACACGGGCAATCATCTGCCTGTGCGCTCCGAACCAAGCTACCGTCGTCGCGGATTTCGTAGGATCGACCGGCGGACGCCCCATAACCCTTGGGCCGCATGCCCGGATGCGCCACGTACATCTCAGCAATGCTCAGTAGTTGATTGGTTTCAAGAGAGATGAGTATCCCCTTGGCGTATTCGTAGCCTTGTAAGTGCGGGTGATTGATCATGCCGTCCATCTCGATCACCAAAGACCCTTTCTTCCGAAGGAGCTTCAGCAATGTCGGAAGTCTGAGAGAAGCAACGTCGGCCGTCCCGTAAAAAGAAGATTCCGGAGTTAAAAAATAGGTGGCACTGGCTAACGGTTGATGTGGCCCAAACTCGTTGGCAATCCAGAACGGGCGGTAGAACGCAACCGACGCTGGATGGCGCTTGGCTGCGTTCCAACCGTACTCAGGCAGAGAAAGACCTCTGAAGTAGAAGGGTAGTTGGTGCGGCTGATCATCATCATCCAAGGGGTAGTGCTGCCAAGGCACGGATAGAAGTGAAGATAGGACCGGATCGCTATCAGGGCCGGGGAATAGATCGAGTTGCCCTCGCAAACCTGCGCGAGCGGCGTATTCCCGCAATGCTGATCCGGGAGCTAAAATCTTGGTGACAATGCAGTCTGGCGGGATGGCTTCATCGAGTGGGCCTACCATCCAAGCGCTCTGCGCGACTTAGCGCGGGTGTCCGTTTGAGGTGATGATTTTCGCCAGATCGACCGCTTGCAGTTCTTTGGAACGTAGCGCTTTCTTGCTCAGTACATAGATGATGCCGGTTTCCGGTGCCTCTGAGTACGTGGCGCTTTCGTGGACCAGCCGCACGGGACCTTCGAAGCAATCCTCCGCCAGATTGATGACGCGTTTGCTTTCAGAGGCAAAGCCGGCGAACCAGCAGGCTACCGCCGGATTGGACGTCGCATCTATGAAGAACGAGCGCCAACCGTAGTGCTGGAGAATTGCTTGGTCGGTGGCGAGATCGTCTTGTTCGTCGAAGTTTTTCACGAAGCTTCGAATTATCGCTCGGCCGTAGTGCGAACATTTCAACATAAGGGGCGGGACGCAACCCTTGCGGCTGAAGGATGTCGAAAGATGCGACCTGCCGTCATTTCCGAAATATTCCTTGGTCTGCCCTCTAAAAAGCACACCGTTGCCTGCCGATTTAAAACATTCGGCAATTTCATCTGCTGTTTGAAAACCGAGCGTCTTCATAGTCGCCTCATCCCAGAAATCTCAAGATGATCGCAGAGGCAACAGGTAGAGTTGCCACAGACGCCCTCGTTGATCAAGCGAATCATATCACGGAAACGAAGTCTGTGCAGCTCGCGCAAACGATCGCATCGACGCTGTCATAGCAAATCTGAATTGTACTCTAGCGCATCGCTCTGCGCGATCGATGGGTGGGCCGCCGCCCTGTCCATTGGGTCACTCGCAGCAACTGCTCAGGGCCGGTTGGGGTCACTAACAGAAAGTCTCAAGTGGAGCAAATCGAGTCCGCTCCTCCTCAGTTTGCTGCCGCTCGGATTTCGCTGTAGTGCAGGCCATCAGGTTCTCCAAGGCGGCGTGGTAAGCGCCCCAGCACTCCAGATCATCCCGAAGCGACTATCCGGTGCTCGCCGGTCATTAAGCGAGTTCATCCGCCATTGTAATTCCGGCGACGCCCAATCCCCCCGGACGATGCATCATCGCCTCCCAGCTGCCCATCCCACCCGCTTCAACCCAGCCAGAGACCTTTTTCTGCCCCAAGACCGAACCTCGGCCTTGACAGATTGCCGCAGGTGTTCGCTTTCGTTCGCCTGAAGCCGCATCTTGGGTTGGGGCTGTTGTTGGGGCCAAAACTGAACAATCTAATTTTTATCAATATAATCAATAAGGGCTGGCGGAGAGGGAGGGATTCGAACCCCCGATACCCTTGCGAGTATGCCGCATTTCGAGTGCGGTGCTTTCAACCACTCAGCCACCTCTCCTGACGAAGCGCCGTGGTCAAGGGTTCGGGTTCTAGCGGCACCGGCCTGCCGTGGCAAGTGAGCTGCTGATACCGCCGATCGAATGAGGTGTCGCCAGTTTGCACCGGGACGGCGGTATGATTCCTTGCCCGCACGCGGCCACCCCGCCAACCCCGCGCACGAGCGAAACCCGCGAGAGCGGGCTCGGCACGAACCGGTCGGCTCATTGGCTCGCCAGACGCTCAAGCAGCCGTCAGCTCCAGGGTTTTCGTGGCCGGGCCGTCGGCCTCGTAGCCGCGTGCGAGCAGGCGACCGGCGGCCGGATCGGCGACGACGGCGAGGCGCGTCCCCTCGTTGAGGATCGGAGCGCGCAGCCAATCGAGGTCGAGCGCGACGTCGCCCTCGATGCCGGCCAGCATGGCCGCGCGCTCGGCGCTGTTGCCCCCGCGCTCGCGACCGCTCCAGTCGGCCGCCTGCCAGTGGTTGGCCGCGCACAGACCACCGTCATGGATGCGCACGTCGGTCTCGCGGCGCTCGATGATCGCGCCTTCGCCCGCGCCAAGGCCGCACAGGGTGAAGATCGCCGGCACGCACAGCGGCGTCTGAGCGAGCATGCGCCGGGCCTGCTCATAGTCGCGCGCCTGCTCGAATACGCGGCGCAGCAGGTGCGCCGGGGGCAACGCATGGCGCAGCCAGACCCGCGTGCGATTGACGGCCCAGTCGGCGGCATAGAGCCCGACCGGCGCATCCATCGGCGCCTGGTTGATGGCGGCCGCGAACCGGCCCGGTGCCATCGCCTGCATCACTCCCGCGAACCCCGGCCAGGTGAGCGCGACCCAGGGACCGGCCACGCCAGCGATCCGGGCGGCGATCACATGGTGGCCAAGGCCGGGGGTGCTCCAGTCGAGCACCCGCACCAACCGCGCCGTGCGTCCGCGCGGACAAGGTTTGACGCCGGTGGTGCAGCCCCATTCGTAGTGGATGTTGAAGAAATGCGCGCCTGGCCGGCCGAGGCGGCGGGCGACCTCGTCGATCTCGCCGAGATAGGGATTGGCCGATTGCACGAGCCAGCGGCGCGAGACCTGATCGGCGATCCGCAGCAACAGATCCGGCGTATGGCCGGCCGCCCCTTCGATCAGCTGGCGGGCACGTGCCAACTCTTGCTCGATCGTCTCGACTCCGAAACGCGTACCGACCTCGAGCACCGGAATGACCGGCAGCTCCATGCGCTCGGCCGGGCGCGGTCGAGCAGCGGCGAGCGATGGCATCGGGCATCCCTCCGAGGCAGCGGAAGACTTGTAGGCTTATAGAGATAGGATCGAGGCAAGGCTGTGCCAAGGCGAAAATTGAACAATGTTCAAGAAAGTGTTGCGGGAGTGGCGGCCACCGGCAGCAGATGGCCTCGGTAGCGGACCAGCAGCCCCACCAGTGGCAGCCCGATCTCCACATGGAAGTGGAAGCGGCCGTCCTCGCCATGCTCGTAGGTGTTGCCGCGCGGGGCAAGCGCGAGCGGCAGCGGCAGACCGAGGACACTCCAGCGCCGTGGCACCAGCGCTAGCCGGTCGCCGTCGATCACCAGCGCCAGGCCGAAGTTGAATGGCCCGAACCGCTCGCACAGCAGCGCTTCCCATCGGCCCTTGCCCGCGCTCTGCACGCTCGAGAAGAGCTTGCCCGCGAAATCGCGGGTCCAGACCTCGCCACCATCGCGGGCTTGCAGCCGGACCCGGACCGGTACGCCCGCGCCGGCGCGCGGAAAGCCGAACACGCCGGCCACCAGCCGCGCCAGGGGATTGCGGCCGCGCTCGACCGCGGCCTCGCCCGTGAACTCCGCGACGCCCTCGATATCGTGGAGCAGGCGTAGCGGCGCTGGCAGATGCTCGAAGGCGGGGCCCAGAACGCGCTGGTAGAGTGGCCGCGCACGGCTGGCGACGCTGTCCTCACGCGTGCCGGCATGGATCGTGCGGCGGGCAAACAACGCCTGGTAGTCGGCGAGCTCGAGCTCGGCGACCGCCGGCCGCGCGCCCGGCAGCGGGCGATGCCCATCGAGCCCGCGCTGGACGAGGGCCGCGATCGCCATCGAGGGAATGAGCGGACCATCGTCGCCTTCGGCGAGCAGATGCCAGGAGCGCGTGACGGCTTCCCCGCTCGCCCGGCGACCTTGAATACGCACGAGCATGCCGCCCCGGTGCTCGCCCCAGCGTAGCCGGTTGATGGCGCGGTGGCCGCTCTACGGCCAGACCTACCTGCCGCGCAAATTCAAGACCTCCTTCGTCATTCCGCCATCGAACGACATGGACGTCTTCACCAACGACCTCGGTTTCATCGCCGTGATCGAGGGCGACAAACT
>JANNSW010000306.1:0-4982 GCA_031403055.1 Hyphomicrobiaceae bacterium
TCGATCACGAGTATCGTTGAAGGCGGTGGTCGCCGCCGTCACGGCCGATCGCGACGAGGTCTGAGCGGTGGCCTTCTGGGACGCGAGCGCGATCGTCCCGCTCTGTTGCTCGCAAGCGGCGAGCGCACAGGGACGCCAGCTTCGACGCGACCTGAAGCGTATGGTTGTTTGGTGGGGCACGCCGCTGGAGGCCAGGAGCGCGTTCGCCCGGCTCGTTCGAGACGGCAACATCAGCACTGATGAGCACATGGCAGCCGTCAATCTGTTGGGACAGCTTCGAGCAACGTGGGACGAGATCCTGCCAACGGAACAGCTCCGATCGCTTGCCGAACAGCTGCCGGACGCGCACCGACTGCGGGCTGCGGACGCCGTGCAGCTGGCAGCAGCGCTCGTCTGGTGCCGCGAGCGTCCGAGAAAGCGCCCGTTTGTCTGCTTCGACGAGTGCCTCAGGACCGCCGCAAGCGAGCTGGGGTTCATCGTTCGACCCTGAGGTGACGCCGTCGTTGGCGCCGGTCGAGGCGATCGTGCGCGTTCCGGTCCACGCCGACGCGGATGGCGTCGTCAGAGTCTCGGGCACGCGAGTCGCACTCGAGACCATGATCGGTGCGTTAGTCGCCCCCAAGACTCTCGAGCGCGCCCAAGAGCCGGAGCCAGCGAGCTGCGACGAGCTCATCACTCCAGGTGAACGCCACATATAATTTGCCCAGCACGATGGATCCCCACGGGAGCACTGGTGAACGGGGGCGGGGCGGCGATGCCGTCGAGGCCGGCCGCGATCCATTGATCGGTCAGACGTTCTCGCACTACCGCATCCTCGAGAAGCTCGGCGGCGGCGGCATGGGCGTGGTGTACAAGGCCGACGATTCGCGGCTTCACCGGCCCGTGGCCCTCAAGTTCGTCTCCGAAGAGCTCTCACGCGATCCCGAGGCGTTGAGCCGCTTCGCGCGCGAAGCGCAGGCGGCATCGGCACTGAACCACGCCAACATCTGCACCATCCACGACATCGGCGAGCAGGACGGACGATCGTTCATCGTCATGGAGTATCTGGAAGGCACGACGCTGCAGGATCGGCTCGCCGCGGGTGCGCTGAGCCTGAACACGCTGCTCGACGTGGGCATCCAGATTGCCGACGCACTGGACGCCGCGCATGCCGCGGGCATCATCCACCGCGACATCAAACCCGCCAACGTCTTCATCGGACCGCGCGGTCGCGTGAAAGTGCTCGATTTCGGCCTCGCCAAAATGCAAGTGCCGGCCACGCACCAGGCGGACGTGACCACGATTGCCGGCACGCGGCAGGGCGTCGTGATGGGAACCGTCGCCTACATGGCGCCCGAGCAGGCCAGCGGCGACGCCGTCGATCACCGGGCCGACATCTGGAGCCTCGGCGTGGTCCTCTATGAAATGGTCACGGGCACACGGCCCGCGCCGGGGGTCCGGCTGCGCGTCGAGGGAACGCCGGAGCTGGAACGCATCATTGCGAAATGCCTCGAGCCCGACCGCGAGCTCCGGTATCAGCAGGCGGCCGAGCTGCGCACCGATCTCGAGCAGCTGAGAAGCGGGTCGGGCCGGGCGATGGCGCAGCATCCGGCGCACGCGCGCCGCCGCGCGTTGTGGCTCTCGCTGGGCGCCGCCGCCGTGATCGCCGCCGGCGTCGCGGCGATGATCAATAGCCGCCCTCCCGCGACGCTGACCGACAGGGATACGATCGTGCTCGCCGACTTCGTCAATACCACCGGCGATCCGGTGTTCGACGACACGTTGCGGCAAGGACTCGCGGTGCAGCTTCAGCAGTCGCCGTTCCTGAGCCTGATTTCGGAGGAGCGTATCCGGAAGGAGCTGAGGCTGATGGAACAGGCGGCCGACGCGCGCTTGACGTCCCAGCTGGCTCATGATGTGTGCGTCCGCACGGCCAGCGCCGCGGTGCTCGATGGATCGATCGCGACGCTCGGCAGTCAGTACGTGCTGGGCCTGCGCGCCACCAACTGCACGACCGGCGACATTCTCGCCGACGCGCAGGCGCAGGCGGCGCGAAAGGAAGATGTCCTGGGCGCACTGAGCGAGATGACCGGCCGGTTACGGACCCGGGTCGGTGAGTCGCTCGCTTCCGTCGAGAAGTATTCGAAGCGTCTCGAGGATGCCACGACCTCGTCGCTCGAAGCGTGGAAGGCCTTCAGCACCGCATCGAGCACCTACTACTCTGGCGTCGGCGCCGCCGCGGCAATACCGCTCTTCGAGCGTGCGGTCGCGATCGACCCGGACTTTGCCCTCGCCCATGCGCGGCTCGGGATCCACTACAGCAACGTTCGAGAGTCGACGCGAGCGCGCGAGAGCACACTCACGGCATACCGGTTGCGCGATCGCGCCAGCGACGTCGAGCGGTTCTGGATCGATACGTTCTACGACCGTCAGGTGACAGGGAATGTGGAACGGCAGCAGCAGACGATGGCGTCGTGGGCGCGGACCTACCCGCGCGATGCGGTTCCTCACGGATTGCTTGCGGGTTTCGCGACGAGCAGCACCGGCCAATACGAGTTGTCGATTGCTGCGGTCGACAAGGCACTCGCCCTTGACCCGGACCTGGCGCCGTCACTAGCGGCCAAGGCACTCAACCAGATTCACCTGAACCGGCTCGCCGATGCCGAGGCCACGCTTCGGCGAGCAACCGAGAACAGCCTTGAATTTGACGAGTTCCTGCTGGCTCAGTACTTCATCGCGTTCCTGAAAGGCGACGTCGAGGAGGTGAAACGCAAGGCCGCTCGCGCCAGAGAACAGCGGACCACCGCCGACATGATCTCGCACCTCGAGGCGCTCGCACTGGCTCGCGCCGGCCAACTGCACGAAGCGAAACGGACATCGGCGGTTGCCGTCGACATCGCGAGAAAGGCCAATCAGCGCGAGCGCGCGGCGTTGTTCGACGCCGCCACGGCGGTGTCGGAAGCGTTCTACGGCGATACGTCTGCCGCAAGACACAGGGCAACCAAGGTGCTCGAGCTCGCCCGAGGCCGCGAGGTGGACTACGCGGCCGCGTTCGCCCTGGCCCTCGCCGGCGACATGGCGCGTTCGCGGGCGCTTGCCGACGACCTTGCGAAGAACTTTTCCGAGGACACGTCGGTGCAATACATGTATCTGCCGACCCTGCGCGCCTTGTTCTCGTTGAGTACTGGTGATGCGGCCATCGCGCTGCAGTCGCTGCAAAGCGCTTCTCGTTTCGACCTGGCGCCGGGTGGCCTCGGATTCTACGGGTATTTCGGCGCGCTCTATCCCATCTACGTTCGCGGCATGGCGTTCATCGCGGCCGGTCAACCCACCGAAGCGGTCGGCGAGTTCCAGCGGATTCTCGATCATCGAGGCATCGTCCTCGTCGATCCCATGGACGCGATGGCGCGCCTCCAGCTGGCACGAGCGCTCGCGCTCTCGGGCGACACGGTCAAGGCAAAGAGCGCCTACAACGATCTCTTGACGCTCTGGAAGAACGCCGACCCGGACATTCCGGTTCTCAAGCAAGCACGGGCAGAGTTCGCGCGACTTCCGTAAGCAGTGGTTCAGTAGATCGTGGAGGGTCCGTGAAGCCAAGAACCCCGAGAGCGACAGGAGCGCGCTGTGGCGTTGGGGTGCTCGCGGCGTGCCTGGTTCTGTCAGGCGGTTGCGGCGCGAGGTGACGATGCACATGCAAAAGCACATCTTCGCAAGACCCTGACGGGGTTGCGCGCGCAGGGTTCGCCGGTCGAGCCGGCCACGGCGTCGCCCCGCGGGTCTTCGCTACCGACAGGTTGGGGCCAGCGTCTCGGTCGAACTCATCGTCAAGCGCTGCTGGCCCGGCAGCCTGATCAGGGTGCCACGCACTCGCAACAGGTGACCTCGGTGTCGCTCGGGTTGGTAGGCGATGGCATCGAGCAAGTGGAACGTGTGTCCGCCGCGCGGCGAGGTGGCCGAGGCGGCCGGCGGTGAAATGCTCGGCTTCGCGGGTCTGACCGCCACCGGATCGCTGGCCTGTTCGAGCCTCCAGTCGCCCTCGGGTCCCTGGGTCAGGCAGCCGGAGACCTCGACATAGGAAAAGTCGCCCACCGCCGGTGACGGGCGCGGACGCGTTGGCCGCACCTCCACGCCCTCGACCGTGTCTACGACCAGCTCCCCTGCTCCGGAAGGAAACCCGTTCTCGCGCAACAGGTACGCCAGGATGTCCACGTAGACGCCCTCGGCCAGGCTCGACGGTGCGTTTCGCGGCATGGTCGTCGAGACGCGCTCGTAGAGGCCGTGGAGGGGCTTGCCCGCGAACATCCGGTTGAACCGTTCGTCTCGGAGCGCCGGCCCGTCGGCGCCGCCCAAATCGGATCGATGACAGCGGGCACAGGCCACGTCATACGACGCCGCGCCCCGGTCCGCCTGCGCGTCCGTGTAGATGCCATCGGCGACGGTGCGCGGCGGCGAGGCGGGGCCTTGGGCGACAACCGGGGTCGCCGTCAACCACAAGAGTGCGGCGGCAGTGAGCATTCGCATCGGTCAGCGCTTCGAAGGAATCCTGGGGGTCTGCCCGGTCTTCTTGATGAGCGTCGTCAAGAGCTCGACCGCGCGGTCGATGGGTGGACCATCGGCGATGCTGAGCGCGGTGCGTCCGGCACGGTCCAGTTCATCCAGGGCCGCGCCCTGGTCGGCGAGGAACTGAATCACCTCGCACACTTCGGCCTGCGATCGCTGCACCACTGCGCTGATCGCGCCATGCATAGGCGTCTGCCCGACCTTGTTGACCACGTTGATGTGGGGATCGATCTGGAACGCGTATTCAACCGTCGCGCGCCGGCCGCCGGCGCCGAACATCAGCAGCGTGCTGCCATTATCTGAGACCGCCGACGGGTCGGCGCCGGCTTCGACGAGCGCCCGCATCACCGGCAACCGGTCGGCCTGGGCCGCCATCATCAACGGCGTCTGCATCCCGCCACCGTGCAGGTTCCGCCCGCCCTCGCGGGAGCCGTTCACCGACA
>JANNSW010000307.1:0-9565 GCA_031403055.1 Hyphomicrobiaceae bacterium
ACGCGTGGGGAATTGCAGATCGGCAAAGGCGATTGCCGGCTCCGCGCCGCACTCCACGGTGCCGCGCTCGGCAAGATCGGCGAAGGTGAGGCCGAGGCCGAGCTGGCCCATCAGGGTCGCGAGCATCGCCTCGTCGCTCTCGTGCAGCTCGGGATTTTCGAGCCCCATCGCAGCGGCGATGCGGCGGAAAATCTCCTGGTTGGGCAGCGCCTCGCCGGGCGGCTCGAGCGCCTTCACCTGCGCCGAGACCGTGTGATGAAAATAGGAGAGCACGAGGTCGTCGAACTCGAGGAAGCTCGCGGCCGGCAGCACCAGATCGGCGAAGTCGGCGGTGTCGGTCTGGAACAGATCGAGCGTCACCTGGAACAGGTTTTCGCGCCGGAGCGCCTCGCGCAAGGAGAGCTGGTCGGGGCTCGAGGCGGCGATGTTGCTGTTCCAGGTGAAAAGCGCTTTGGTTGCCGGCGAGGCGACCCGCTCGGCGATCTCCATGTGGCTGACCGCTCGCGGTCCGCGCGCGAGCTTGGCGCCGGACAGGTAATCGCCGTCGATGCCGCGGAAATCGCTGCCGTTGAGATAGAGAAAGCCCGTGCCCGGCCGGCCGATCTGGCCGGTTGCGACGGGAAGCAGCGCCGCCGCCCGCATGGCGTTGCCCCCGTTCTTCTGCCGCTGGAAGCCCTGGCCCAGCCAGAGCAGCGACGGGCCTTCCGCGTAGAGCCGCGCCGCCGCTTCGATCCGGCTGGCCGGCACGCCCGTCGTCTCGGCGGCACACGCTACCGTCGTGCGATCGAGCCCGGCCTCAACCTCCTCCCAGCCGATGGCGTGCGCCGCGAGGAAATCGCGGTCGAGCCGGCCGGCCGCCCGGATCGCATGCAGCAACCCGAAGGCGAGCGCGGCGTCGGTGCCGGGGCGGAGCTGCAGGTGGATATCGGCGCGCTCCGCCGTGGCGTGCCGGATCGGGTCGACCACGATCGTGCGCAGGTGCGGCAGCCCGAGCCATTGCTTGTCGATATGGGGGGCGGTCGCCGACGGATTGGCACCCCAGACGAGGATGGTCCTGGCGTCGCGCGCGGTGCGCGGGTCGAAGCCGTGCGTCGAGGTGCCGAACATCAGGGCGAGCGCCACGTGGCCGGCCTTGTTGCAGACCGTGTCGGGATCGATCTCGGTCGCCCCGATCCGGTTGAAGAAGCGGCAGGGGAAATTGCCCGCGATCAGCGAGCAGGTGCCGGTGTAGTGGGTGTGGACGATCGAGGCGCCGCCATCCTGCTCGATCGCCGTCCCGAGCCGTTGCGCGATCTCGGCCGTAGCCTCCTCCCAGGAAACCGCCTCGAACCGGCCCTCGCCCTTCGCCCCAACCCGGCGCAACGGTCGCGTCAACCGTTGGGCCGGATCGCGCCAGGCGCCGTTGTAGGCGAGCGAGCATTTTCCGCACAGCGCGCCGCGGCTGACATGATGGCCGGGATCGCCGGTCACGCTCACGCGGCCATCCGCGAACCGGCTCACCAGCATCCCGCACGCGTCGTAGCAATCGCGCGGACAAGTGGTTCTGGTCCGGCTCAGCACGCGCTCGTCCTTGGGCATGATCTCGCTCCGGCCAGAGGTGGTCTTGGCGGAGTCATAGCCTACTTCCAGCATTTTGCGCGCGTGTCAGCTTGCGCGGCGCATGCGCCGCGCAAAGGCCTGGCGCACGGCGGAGCCTGGGTTGGTGGCCCTGCCGGCTTCCCCCGAGCGCGTCCGTGCCGGCTCGGTGGCGAGGCGCCCCATCGGCAGCAACACCCGTTGCTTGGGCAGTGTCACGATCGCCTCGGTGCCTTCGCGAAGCTCGCTCCTCAATTCGAACGTCCCGCCATGCAGCTCGACCAGGCTCTTGACGATCGGCAGGCCGTGGCCGGTGCCGCCTTCGGCGGTATGCTGGGCGAGCGAGCCCTGGCCGAAGGCCTGCATCACCCGCGGCAGCTCCTCCTTGGGGATGCCGGGCCCGGTGTCCTTGATCGAGAGCACCTCCTCGCCGGCCGCATTCATCGCCACCTTGATGGTGATGAGGCCGCCCGGAGGCGTGAATTTCAGGGCGTTGCCAACGAGGTTCAAGCAGATCTGCCTGAGCGCGCGCTCGTCGGCCCAGAGCTGCGGCAGCCCCTCCTCGAACTCCTCGATGATCCTCAGGCTCTTGCCCTCGGCCCGCAATTTCAGCAGCCGGTGGCATTCATCCGCCACGTCGACCAGCGACACCGGCTCCTCGTAGAGCTCGTGCCGGCCCGCCTCGATGCGCGAGAGATCGAGGATCTCGTTGATGACTTGGAGCAGATGCTTGCCGCTGTCATGCACGTTGCCGGCATATTCGAGATAGGTTTTGCTGTGCATCGGCCCCATCAGCTCGGTCTTCATCACCTCCGAGAAGCCCAGGATCGCGTTCAGGGGCGTGCGCAGCTCGTGGCTCATATTGGCGAGGAAGCGGGATTTGGCGAGGTTGGCGGCTTCCGCGCGCCGGCGCGCCTCGTCCGAGATCGCCTTGGCTTCCTCCAGCTCGGCGATCAGCCCGTCCTTCTCGGCGCGCAACTCCAGCATGGCGACGACGGTCGCGTTGAGGCCCTTGGCCAGGAACACGAAATAGACGTGGATGCCGACCGCCATCGAGGCCATCGCCCAGTAGAACGGCTCGTTCAGCGTGGCGAAGCGCAACACCAGCGCCAGCATCATCGGCACCGTGCCCGCATAGACGATCGGCATCATGGTCGAGGCAAACAGCAGCCGCAGCGTCGAGACGACGATCAGCGAGGCAAACACGAAGATATGCGCGCTGGGCTCGGTTGGATTGAGCCCGACCAGCACGATGCCGGCCCAGGCGACGCCATAGAGGGCTTCGGCCGCGGTCAGGGTCTGGCGCCACCAGCTCACATTGATCTCGGCCTTGGGGGTATCGGCGAACCGCTTGCAGAAGCGCACCAGCACGGCCCGCGCGATCAGCAGCACGCTCAGCCAGATGATCGGCTCGATCGGATCGGCCCAGAACATGGATGCGAGCGCGATGATGACGGCGAGCAGGGGAATGGTCAGCATCGCCGCCAGCTCGTTCTTCACGAACATGTGCAGCAGCTCGTACTCGAACTCGGGCTTGCCCTGGCGCCCGCTCGTCAGCCGCTCCCGGGCCTCGCGCACGCGAGCCGACGCACCGCGCTCCTTGCGAGCGGAGCGGGGGCCGGCATTGGGTACGGGCGTCGCTGCGCTCATCGTCCGCGTCGGCTCCTGGGCGGTTCGGCAGCTGGATCACTCGCCTCGTCCCCGAGGAGCGCGCCTGGACCTTGGCCCTGTCGTCTGCCAGTGTCGGGCGCAAATCCTAAATTCGCGTTTACTGTGATGGGGTTTTGTCAGCTGACTGATACCCGACGTCAGGATTCCATTGTAGGGCTCCGAGAAACCTGGAAGCTTGGCAGGCGCACGTGCCGGCGTGATAGTGTCGCGGCCGACACCTTTGCGGCCCATTCGGAACGGGACCTCGTCCGCCAGATGCGCAACGCCAGCCAGATCGTGATGCTCGTCGTCCTCGGGCTGGTGCTGCTGCTGGCCAGCCGGTACGGCGGGGAAGGTGTGCCCGGCGAAGCTCGTGGCAGGCTGAGCCCGATCGACGGCGACAGCTTCCGGCTCGGCGGCCACGAGGTGCGGTTGGTGGGGATCGACGCACCCGAGGGGCGCCAGGAGTGTGATCGCGCCGGGCGGTCCTGGGCGTGCGGGCGCGAGGCCGAGGCTGCGCTCAGGCGCCTTGCTGGCGGCCGCGAGGTGATCTGCCGGGTCGAGGTGCGGGACAGCTACGGCCGCTTGCTCGCCGTCTGCGAGGCTGGCGGCGTCGAGCTCAACCGGCGCATGGTCGAGGACGGCTGGGCGGTCGCTCATGGCCGCTACGAGCGCGAGGAGCAGGTTGCCGCCGCCGCCCGCCGCGGCCTCTGGTCCGGCCGCTTCGAGCGCCCGCGAGCCTGGCGCGATCGCCACAAGGAAAATCGGTGACCGGCACCGAGTTATCTGGAACCGCCTGCGCTGCCATGGCCGCCGCCTTGCGGGTTTGTGGCTCGCCAGCACCGGCGACGAGGTCGGGAAGCCTCTAGGCCTTCGGTGTCCAGGGCTTGGGCTCCCACAGCTCGAGCTTGTTGCCGTCGGGATCGAGGATCCAGGCGAAGCGGCCGTTCTCGTGGGACTCCGCTGCCTTCACCATCGTCACGCCGGCCGCATTGACGCGGGCGAGGATGGCGTCGAGATCGTCGACGCGGTAGTTGATCATGAAGGGCGCCGGGCTAGGTGCGAACCAGGTGCTGTCGGCGTCCGCCAGGTGCCAGACCGTGAGCCCGCCATCGCTGCCTGCCCCCGCTGGCCATTTCAGCACCGCGCCACCGAAATCTTCCAGCTCGAGGCCGAGCATGTCGCGGTACCACGCCGCGAGCACCTTGGCGTTGCCTTTGGCCTTGAAGAACACGCCGCCAATGCCGGTAATGCGGCCTACAGTGTCTGCCACGCTCGCTCCTCGTCGCTGCCGCGGGAGATTCGACCCTAGCACAAAGGGGGCCTTCGATCGACAGGGCGCAGGCTCGTGGTGTCGAGAGCACATGATATGTCCGGGCTTGCATCACCGCCGTCCGCTTCATCTCACACCCCCGCCTCGGGTGGTGTACGGATTACCGGACAGGTCGTGCGCACCCTCTCAAGAAACACATAGCCTCAACGCTGCGCATGGACAGTAGGCCGGACTTCGCTGCGCTCAGTCCGACCTACAGGAATTGCAGGAACTACAGGCACGGATGTCCCCGTTTCCTCGAGCACGCATTCCGGCATAGCCGGTTGATGGGCTATGCTGGCCCACCCCTCAGGCTCGACCATTGGAACGGCTGCTCGAGCGGCGATGTCAGGATCGCTTCGGCTTGGACGGCGCTGCCCCCGCATGCCCGTAGCTTCAAGACCAGATCCTCCTGCCCGAGCGGGCGCGCCGGGCCGCCCCTCACCTCGCCGATCGTCGCAGTCTCGACCCGCCCGCTCGTGAGCTCGAGCGTCAGTGTATCGGGGCAAGACGGGCTCATATCCTCGAGGCCCGGGCCCGGATCGTAGGTCTCGCGCACGAGGCGGCCCATGAGGGCGCGGAGATCGGGCCGGGCGAGCGAGGCGGGCGTGAAGGATTGCGGCCCGATCGTGCCATCGATCAAGGTTGCGGCAACACAAAAGAGACCACTGAACCGGGCCTGTGCGGTCGTGGCCGGCTCGTCGAAGGCGATGACCCGCGCGAACGGCTCGGGCAGCCGCAACGCGCCGCGGGCGATGGTCCGGGCATCGAAGCCGGGCCGGGCAGCGATCGCCGCGGCGGCCTCGATGACGCGGTGCGTGTAGGCGCAACTTGGCCAGGGCTTGCGCAGCAGTGGATGCTCGATGATTGCCGGGATACGTGCGAGGCGCGCGAGCGGCCGGGCGAAACCGGGCGAGTCTGGCGTGCCGTAGCGGTCGAGGAACCCGCCCGGCCCGTCGAAGACCGAAAGGCCAGCGGTGATCCCCGCGCCAGCGAGCAGCCCCGCCTCGAGGCCGCCGCGGGCTGCGAGCCCGGCATGGATCGCCTTGGCATCGCTGCCGAACTGGAGCTTCAGGCCAGCACTCATGCTGGTTGCCAGCGCAACGGCGTGGCCGATCCCGCTGGCTTGCAGCCCGAGCAGCCGGGCGGTGGCAGCCGCGGCGCCGAGCGGTCCGATGGTCGAGGTCGCATGCCAGCCAGCCATGTAGTGAGCGTAGCTCAGGGCTTCGCCAGTCCGCACGATCGCCTCGTAGCCGACCAGATAGGCCTCGATCAGCTGTCCGAGCGTGACGCTCCGCTGCTCGGAGAGCGCGAGGAGTGCGCCGAGGATGACCGCGCTCGGGTGGGTCGAGGCTGGCGCCTCGTAGTCGTCGAAGTCGATGGCGTGGGCTGCCGTGCCGTTGACGAGAGCCGCCGCGGTGACAGCGAGTGGACTGCCACCGGTGATGGGCATGACCGTGCCGGGCGCGGCCTGCGCTGCCATGGCCGCCGCCTTGCGGGTTTGCGGCTCGCCAGCGCCGGCGAGCATGCAGGCGAGCGTATCGAGCAGCGCCAGCCGGACCTGCTGTCGCGCGGCGTCGGGGAAGGTGAGCCGCGGGTCGCCGGCCCATTGGCCGAAGGCGGCGAGGAACTCGGATCCTGCGGGCATGGTTGACGTCCCGTCACTGTTGATTAGGATAAAACTATATCATAGCGAGAAAGTTTGTTCTTTGGCTATCCTCGCCCGCGTGCCACAAATCCATCCCGAGGCAGCGCCACGACCCAAGGGGACGACATGATCCGCACCGGCAAGCAGTACCGCGAATCGATCCGCGACGATCGCGAGGTCCACATCAACGGCGCGCGCGTGAAGGACGTGACCACCCACGAGGCATTCAAGCCGCTGGTCGACATCCGGGCCCGCATCTACGACATGCAGCACGACAAGAAAACACAGGACGTGATGACCTACGCGGAGGGCAAGGAGCGCTTCGCGATCGGCCTGAAGCTGCCCTACACCCAGGACGACTGGCAGGCCAAGCGGGCTTCGATCGACGCCGTCATGTGGGACATCGGCGGCGTCGTGACGCGCGTGGGCGACGAGACGATCGGCGAGATGTGGTCGCTGTGGGACGGCAAGGACATCCTCTCGGAGATCGACCCGCGCTTTGCCAGGAACATCGAGACCCACATCCAGAAGGCGATCAACGCCGACCCGTTCCACGTCTCGGCCAACACCGACCCCAAGGGCGACCGCTCGAAGCGCCCCCAGGAGCAGGACCCGGATTTCCTCGTGCATGTGGTGAAGGAGACCGACGCCGGCATCATCATCCGCGGCGCCAAGTACGAGACGGCGGCGGCCTATGCCAACCAGGCCTTCCTGAAGCCGACGATCGCCAACTGGGGCGACGCCAAGCTCTCGGAGTACGCGCTCGGCTGCATCGTCCACATGAACGCGCCCGGCGTGAAGCACATCTGCCGCACCGGCTTTCACGGACGGGCGGATGCGCGCGACTATCCGCTCGCCAACAAGTTCGACGAGATCGACACGCTGATGATCCTCGACAACGTGCTGATCCCCTGGGAGGACGTGCTCTTCTACCAGCACACCAAGGCAGCCGCCTTCATCCGCCAGACGCTGCACCGCTATTCGGCGTACCCCTTCGTCTACCGGACCATGGTTGCAGCCGACATGATGATCGGCGCCGCGCTCTGGAACGTGCGCCAGACCGGCCTCGACAAGCAGCAGGCGGTGCAGGAGAAGCTCGCCGAGCTCGCCGTCTGGCGCGAGGGCATCAACGCGCATCTGACGGCGGCGATCGCGGTCGCCGAGAAGAGCCCGAACGGGCTCGCGATGCCCAACCAGTCGCTGCTCATGACCGGGCGCGTGCACGCGATCTCGAACCTGCCGCGCATGATGCATCTCGCGCGCGAGCTCTGCGGCGGCCAGATCTGCGTCACGCCCGACGTGGCCGCCTTCGAAAGCCCCGAGACCAAGCCCTGGCTGGAGAAGTACTATACGATCAATGAGGAATGGGTGGCCGACGACCGCCGCAAGCTGCTCGCGTTCGCCCGCGACATGCTGAACTCGGACTACGCCGGGCACCGGTTGACCTTCCAGCTGTTCGCCCAGTCACCCCCGTTCGCCCACCTCGCCGCCGTTTATCGCACCTTCGACTGGAACGGCCCGCTCAAATTCTCGCACAAGGCGGCGGGGTTGAGCGAGCGGGTGTGGGGGAAGAAGTAGGCTGGCGCTGGCAACCGGACTTGAACCGGGGGAAGCCCAGCGTTGCACGAGTGCCGTGAATGCTGGGCTTCGCGAAGGGCTCAGCCCAGCCTACATGGAAATCGCACATGTCCGACGCCACGCCCTCCCCCCTCCGCCAGCTCTTCCTCGACGGCATGAGCCATGCGGCCTGCACCGTGAGCATCGTCACGACCGACGGGCCGGCGGGGCGGCACGGCGTCACCGTCTCGGCCATGTCGTCGGTCTCGGCCGACAGCGCGCAGCCTTCTCTCCTCGTCTGCGTGCACCACAAAAGCAAGGCGTGCGAGGCGATCCAGCGCAATGGCGTCTTCTGCGTCAACGTGCTGCGCGAGGACCAGTCGGACATCTCCGATACCTTTGCCGGCAGGATCAAGACGGCGGACGGCGACAAGTTCTCGTGCGGAAGCTGGGTCGCATTGAAGACAGGCTCACCGCGCATCGTCGATCCGCTCGTCGCCTTCGACTGCCGCCTCGAGCAGAGCCTCAAATACGGCTCGCACCGCATCTTCATCGGTGAGGTCGAGGACATCTTCGTCGAGGAGGGCGGGCACCCGCTCATCTATGCCAACCGCGCCTATGGGCGGCCTGCGCGGATCGATCGTCCCATGGCGGTGGAGCCGGGCAAGGACGAGCTGCGGATCGGCGCGCTTATCACGCTCGCGCCCTATGTGGTGCCGGCGCTGGTGCGCCGCCTCATGGACGAGCGGCCGGGCCTTGCGATCCGGCTCGTGGAGGCGCCGCAATCGGCGCTGGTCGAAGCGCTCAAAGCGGGAGAGTGCGATGTCGCGCTCACCTATGGCTTCGATCTCGATTCCAGTCTCAGAAAGGAGAAGGTGACCGACATCCCGGCCTATGCGCTGCTGCCGGGCGGGCATCCGCTCGGCAAGGAGCGCCGGGTCTCGCTCGCCGATCTCGCGAAAGAGCCGATGATCCTGCTCGACCTGCCCATGAGCCGCGACTACTTCCTGGGCCTCTTCCGCGCCCAAGGCCTCGAGCCGCGCATCGCGCTGAGCTCGACCAACTTCGAGACGGTGCGCGGGCTCGTCGGCCAGGGCCTCGGCTTCGCGCTGCTCGGCACGAAACCCGCCAACAACATGACCTATGACGGCATGGCGCTCGCCGTGCGCCCGCTGGCCGAGGGCAGCCCCGACAGCGAGATCGTGATCGCGTCCCTGCCGAAGGCGAAGGAGACGGAAGGGGTGAAGGCGTTCCGCAAGGCAGCCCGGGCGCATTTCGGGTAGGCTGGTGCTGAGGCCGAAGGCCGAAGCCCGGCGCCACACGATGTGCCGTGGATGCTGGGCTTCGCTGCGCTCAGCGCCAGCCTACGTTTCTGCCCGCTGCGGTCGCGCGAGCAATTGCTTGGTCGCTTTCTCGATGCTCGCTCGACCGCTCAGCACGTCGTCGACGGCGGCCATGACCGGTACCATGACGCCGTTGCTCGCGGCCAATGCGACGGCGGCGCTTGCCGTCCACACGCCTTCGCTGACCGAATGGCGCGACGCGAGGATCGCCTCGAGGGCCTCACCCTGCCCCAGCCTCGAGCCGAGCGACATGTTGCGCGATTGCGGGTTCGAAGCGGTCAGCACCAGGTCGCCCAGCCCCGACAGGCCGGCGAGCGTCTCGGCCCTCGCCCCGCAGGTAAGCGCGAGCCGGGTCATCTCGGCAAATCCCCTGGTGACGATCGCCGCGTGAGCGCTCGCTCCCAGCGCCCGGCCGATGACGATGCCGGCGGCAATGGCAAGCACGTTCTTCAACGCGCCACCGAGCTCCACGCCCGTGAT
>JANNSW010000308.1:0-4050 GCA_031403055.1 Hyphomicrobiaceae bacterium
AGGAGTAGGCATCGATGGCACAAAAGCGCAGTTTCGACCGTGTGGCCGCGCTGGCGGCAGCCCAGCTCATCGCCGACCTGCGGCTGCGCCGGAACGGCGTCATGCCGCCGCTCACGGCATTGCCCGAGGAGCTGCGCCCCAGCACCATTGCGGAGGGCTACCGCATTCAGGTGGCCGCGCTGCCGCTGATCGAGGAGGGGCTGGGACCCCAGGTCGGCTGGAAAATCGGCGCGACCTCGCCCGCCATGCAGGCGCGGCTCGGCATGCTCACTCCGGCGGCCGGCGCCCTCTACCGCGACCGGGTCCTCGCGAGCCCGGCGGCGATCGCGCTCGGCGACTTCTGCAAGCTGCATGTCGAATGCGAGATTGCCGTCCGGCTCGGTCGCAACCTGGCGGGGCGGCGCGGCGGGCACATGATCGAGAGCGTCGCTCCAGCGGTCACCGCCGTCATGGCTTCGATCGAGCTGGCCGAGCATCGCTTCGTACCCCCGCTCGAAGCCGGCATGGCGACCCATGTGGCGGATGATTTCTTCTCGTGCGGGGCGATTTTCGGGGAGGAGGCGCCGCTGGCGGCGCTCGGCGATCCCGCGCTCGTTGCGGGCGAGATCGCGGTCGATGGGCGAGAGGCTTTCGCCGGGCACGCGAGCGACATTCTCGGCCATCCCTTGAACGCGCTCGCCTGGCTCGCCGACCATTGCGCCGAGCAGGGTACGCCGCTGAAAGCCGGCGACGTGGTGAGCCTGGGCAGCATTTCGCCCGGCATTCCGATCGAACGCGCGTGCGTCGTGCGTGTGCGGTTCGATGGGCTCGGGGAAGCGGTGGTGCGGGTCGAATAGGCGGCGCAGTGACGCTCGCAGTCTATTCGTCGAGCTGATGGGGCCTGATGCGGCTCGGCTCGACAACATGAATCGTGAACGATTCCGCCACAGCCCCGATCTCGTCGATCGCTTCGATCATCCGAGCGAGCTTGGCGGCACGCCCCAGACCATCGAGCCGGAAATAGTAGAGGGCGGCCGGCAATGGATCGCCGGTCTTGGCCTTGCCCGCCACCAAACCCGAGAAGTCGGAATCCTCGGTCAGGATGATCCGCTTCTCCCGTGCCGCGGCCTCGACATGCATCTCGTCACTCACCCGGCGACTGCTCTCCACTGCCCACAGCACGTCATGTCCGTCAGCGCGAAGGGATTCTACCAAGGCGCGCGGAATGTGCTCGTCGGCGAGGAAGCGACGCGCGGTCAGGCCGCATGCTCTCGCGATCGCGTGGCCAGTTGGTCAGCGGCATAGCTGACGGCCGCCAGAACATCTTCTCGCGGCAGGTGCGGGTAGTCCTCCAGGATCTCGTCGATCGTGTAGTTGTCGGCGATCCGGCGCAGAATGATCTCGACCGTGATCCGCGTATCGCGGATAACCGGCTTGCCCGACATCACATCCGGGTCGATCTCGATCCTCGGGTGCTTCTGCATCTTTGTCTCTCGCTTGCACTGGCTGCGGATGATACACGAGTGCCACGGGCGCTGGCGCTTGTTTTCGATCGGGTTGCCTAGCGTCTTCCGGCGGATACTCGACCGAGTTGACCCCAAACCCGGATGCTGACGAACGAGTTTTTCACAGAAGTCCCGGATAGCACGATACTGAGCGAGCATAGCATATTCCATGACCCTTTCACCCCTGGAGATTGCCCGCTACAAGCGCCACCTCGTGCTGCACGAGGTCGGCGGGGCCGGGCAGCAGAAGCTGAAGGCGGCACGCGTGCTGGTCGTGGGCGCGGGCGGGCTCGGATCGCCCGTCATCCAGTATCTGGCGGCCGCGGGCGTCGGCACGCTCGGCATCATCGACGACGACACCGTCTCGCTCGACAATCTGCAGCGACAGGTCATTCACGGCACGCCCGACGTGGGGCGGCCGAAGGTCGAGAGCGCGTCGGACGCGGTCGTGCGGATCAATCCTTTCGTGACGGTCGAGGCGATGCCGGTCCGCCTCGTTGCGGGCAATGCGCTCGAGATCATCTCCCGGTTCGACGCCGTGGCGGATGGCTCGGACAATTTCCGCACCCGCTATCTCGTCAACGACGCTTGCCACTTGGCGCGTCGACCGCTCGTATTCGGTGCGCTCGGGCCGTTCGATGGCTACCTCTCGACCTTCATGTCGTACGCAACCGGCGAGGATGGCAATCCGCTTCCATCCTATCGCTGCATCTTCCCGGAGGCGCCGCCGCCCGGCACGGTCCCGAACTGCTCGGAGGTCGGCATTCTGGGCGCGGTCGCGGGTGTGCTCGGCACACTGATGGCAGCTGAAGTGTTGAAGGTGCTGCTCGGGATCGGCAAGCCGCTGATCGGACGGATGCTGATCTATGATGCACGTGAAACACACTTCGATGAGGTGCGGCTCGCCTGGGATCCCGATAACCCGCTCAATGGCCGGTCGCCCAGCATTCTCGACCTGTCGAGCCACGCTCGAGCCGGTGCGTACGCTGACGATTGAGGCCATTCCTGGGGGCCGAGCTTCGGAAGATCCGCAATTGACAGGGGTCAGTCGCCAAAAAGATCACTTGCACCCAAACCCCACTTGCTTCATATAGTCACAGCACGGGCGGCCCATCGGACCCGGCGGATAGGACTCCGCGGTGACAGATCTTATGAGAGCATCGAGCACCTTGATACCGATCGAGCGCCACGTCGAAGCGCACGGCTCGCTGCCAAGCTTCTGTCAGCGGCGAACTTCACTTTCCCCGATATCTGAAATGACTGCCTCCAAGCACCTCGTCCCACGCGGGCCGGGGTTTCATCCACGTTGAACTGGGGAAGGAGAACCTCCCATGCGCGTTAACGGCACCGTCAAATTCTTCAACACGACCAAGGGCTATGGCTTCATCAGCCCGGACGGTGGCGGCAAGGATGTGTTCGTCCACATCACGGCCGTCGAGCGTTCGGGAATCCGTAACCTGAATGAGGGCATGCGCGTCTCCTTCGAGACCCAACCCGACCCGCGCGGCAAGGGCGACAAGGCCGTCGAACTGCAGCAGGCCTGAGGCCAAGAGGTCCCAGCTCGCGCGGATGAGACCGGTCCTTGGATCTGGCTTCGGACCCGCGCCAAGGAATGAGCATGCGCGCGAGCAGCATCTAGCCAGTCTCGGGGCGGCGATCCCGCTCGGTCGTGTCGGTCAGCCGATCGAGGTCGCCAAGCTGATCGCCTACCTTGCCTCGGACGACGCGGCCTTCATCACCGGCGCGCTGGTGCCGATCGATGGCGGGAATTCGGCGGCGTAGGGTTTCAGTCGTCCTCGCGGCCCTTGCGCCGATGCCGGCCGTCCTCCTCGGCGACCGCCGCCGGGTCGGCGTCGAACACGATCCGCTCGAGGCCCGCGAGTGCGATGAAGCGTTTGCCGCGCATGCGCCCGATCAGGGTGAGGCCCGCCTTGCGCGCCAGTTCGACACCCATTGCCGTGAAGCCCGAGCGCGAGGCGAGGATCGGGATGCCCATCTTCACGGTTTTGATCACCATCTCGCTGGTGAGGCGGCCGGTCGTATAGAAGATCTTGTCGCCGGGCTCGACGCGGTCGCGGAACATCAGGCCGGCGATCTTGTCGACCGCGTTGTGGCGGCCCACGTCCTCCATGTAGACGAGCGGGCGGTCGCGCCGGCACAGCACGCAGCCATGGATCGCGCCGGTCTTCAGGTAGAGGCTGGGCTCGAGGTTGATCTTCTTCGACAGCGTATAGAGCCAGGAGGTTTTCAAGCGCGCCTCGGGATCGAGGCGGATGCCGTCGATCTCCTGCATCAGGTCGCCGAACATGGTGCCTTGCGCGCAGCCCGAGGTGTGGGTCCTGCGCCGCAGCTTCGCCTCGTAGTCGGTCTGGCGCGCCGTTCGCACCACGATGGTGTCGATATCCTCGGCGTGCTCGATCGCCGTCACCGTGTCGTCCGCGCGCAGCATCCCCTGGTTCAGCAGATAGCCGAGCGCCAGCAGCTCGGGGTGGTCGCCGATCGTCATCATGGTGACGATCTCCTGCCCGTTCAGAAAGAGTGTCAGCGGCCGCTCGGTGACGACCGG
>JANNSW010000309.1:0-6715 GCA_031403055.1 Hyphomicrobiaceae bacterium
ATCGGCCACAACGGCAACCTCACCAACGCGCTGACACTGCGGCGCCAGCTCGCCGAGGACGGCGCCATCTGTCAGTCGACGACCGATACCGAGGTCATCCTGCATCTGATGGCGCACAGCGCGAAGCGACGCGTGATCGAGCGCTTCATCGATGCCATCCGCCAGATCGAAGGCGCCTATGCGCTGACCGCCCTCAGCGAGAACCGGCTGGTCGGCGCGCGCGATCCCTACGGCATCCGTCCGCTGGTGCTCGGCCGGCTCGATGGCGCCGTTGTTCTGACCTCGGAGACCTGTGCGCTCGACATCGTCGGCGCGCGCTTCGAGCGCGAGGTCGAGAATGGCGAGGTGGTCGAGATCACCGACGATGGCATCGCCTCCCATCGCACCTGCCCACCCATGGCGGCGCGGCCATGCATCTTCGAGATCATCTATTTCGCAAGGCCAGACTCGATCGTCGCCGGCACCACGGTCTACGAGCACCGTAAGGCGCTCGGGCGTGAGCTCGCCCGCGAGGCGCCGGCCGACGTCGACCTGGTGGTGCCGGTCCCGGATTCGGGCGTGCCCGCCGCGCTCGGTTTCGCGCAAGCCTCGAGCCTGCCGTTCGAGTACGGCATCATCCGCAACCACTATGTAGGGCGCACCTTCATCCTGCCCGAGCAGCACCAGCGCCAGATGGGCGTGCGGATGAAGCACTCGGCCAACGCCGCGACCGTCAGAGGCAAGCGCATCGTGCTGATCGACGACAGCGTGGTGCGGGGCACGACCTCGGTCAAGATCGTGGAGATGATGCGGGAAGCTGGTGCCAAGGAGGTGCACATGCGGATCGCGTGCCCGCCGATCATGTATTCTGATTTCTATGGCATCGACACGCCAGAGCAACGCGAGCTGCTGGGCGCGACCCGTGACCTGGAAGGCATGCGCGCCTTCATGAAGGCGGATAGCCTCGGTTTCCTCTCGGTCGACGGTCTCTACCGGGCCATGGGTCACAAGGGCCGCAACCCGGTCGAGCCGCGCTACACCGACCACAGCTTCACCGGCGACTACCCGACCCGGCTCGTCGATCGCGAAGGCCTGCCGGTCGCCAAGCAGCTGTCGTTGCTGGCGGAGGCGAGCTGAGGGCTTCATTTGTAGGTCGGATTCGCCCATCAACCGGCGGTGCCGGAATACGAGTTCGAGAAAACGCCTCGCACACACCCATCCACCCGTCATTCCGGACGAAGCCGAAGGCTTTGATCTAGGATCTCTGCTAATGGCGCCGCCCTGCCGGCGAAGGTCCCGGATCGGCCTGTCGCGCAGAACGCGCGCCTGGCCGTCCGGGATGACGGGTGATGCCGATGTGTTTCTCGAGAGGACCCGTAGGGTGCAATAGGCCTTCGTCAGGCCGAATTGCACCACCCCCGAGCGCAACGCCAGCCAGCCGAAGGTGCAATACGACGAAGGCGCCTATTGCACCCACCGCCGAAGCGCATCCGCTCGCGAATATGGTTCAGTTGTCGCTCGGGCTGTCCTAAGGCGGCCCGCAAAAACAAGTGAATCGGTTTCATCGAGCCCATTTCTCGCCCCGCCGTCTTCCCGGCCAAGCGACCAACGGGAGCGCCGAGCCGGGATCCAGCACAAAAAGCGCCGAAGGCACAATAACTCGCACGATCCCGTCCGGGGCCTGGATCCCGGGTCGATCTCCGCCCTGGCTGAATGCCGGGGCTTCGATCGCCCGGGAAGACGGAGCAGTTGTCGTTCGGGCTGTCCTAAGGTGTGCCGGGTCCGGCGCATCGGGCCGCGCTGACCCGACCACCTTCGCTACTTCGCTATGACGGAGCCCCCAATGCCCATGCAGCGCCCGCCCCATCCGGGCACAGGCTTGCGTGACGACATCGAGGCGCTGGGGCACTCTGTCGCCGAGGTGGCAAAGGCGCTCGGCGGCTCGGCGAACGCCTGGTTGAGGCTGCAGGCCGCTCACGACCTCGCACTGGTGCGGCAGCAGGCGGACGAGATCAGGGTTGTGAGGATCAGCGCGAAGGTGGCGTGACGGGGGATCGGGTTCCGACCCCTTGGCCTCAACGGGTCCGGTTCCGGGTTGCGAAACTTATCCCCGCTCTCGCCATCGCGCCTACACTCTCCCGATCCCCGCCATGCAGGGGCCGGAAACGCGCGCTGGCGTCTCGGGTGGCGGGGAGCGTCGGCAAGGGCCGGGACCTAAGCTATCCCGGGTCGGGCTGCCGTTCGGGCATGTGCACGTTGCAAACGGCCCGAGCTACTCTCCGCCAGGGATGCAGCGGAGCCGGGAGCCGGAAGGCACCCGATGGCGGCGGAAGCACCCTTCCGGCAGCGGCGGAGCGGCACCGGCCGCATCCAAAAACATTCACCAGGGCCGGCCGTTCCGCCCCCTGCTCCTCACTCCGCGCCTGGGCTGCGGAGCGTGCCGCGCGTTTCGAGGCTCGCCAACGGCATTGCCCACCCCGTCATCGCCCCGACACACTTCCGCCCCAGCTTGCCTTCATCGGTCCTTGTGAGGACAAATGCCCGGAAGGAGGCTATTGAGGGCGAGCCGCCCAAAACCGTCGGCGCCTGACCACGCAATCGTTCCGCATCTAGGGAGCCAGAACCCCATGAAACTGACTGTCGCCATGCTCGCCAGCCTGCCCCTGGCGATTGCATTCGCCGCGCCGGCCCTTGCCAACAAGATCAACACCGGGGGCGAGAAGGGGGCCTATCATTCGACCTTCTGCCCCCAGCTCGCCGCCGAGCTCGCCAAGTCGAAGTTCGACTATGCCTGCTCGACCTCGAACGGCTCGCGCGAGAACATCCGCCGCGTGAGCGGGGACGCCGCCCAGATCGGGTTCTCGCAATTCGACGTGTTCCAGCTCGAGATGGAGGCGACGGGCGCCGCCAAGGACTACACGGTGCTGCGTTCCGACCTCGGACGCGAATGCCTCTTCATCGTCACGCGCAACCAGGACATCACCAATTATGGTGAGGTCGTCGCGCTCGCCGACCAGCTCCGCTTCGTGCTGCCGCCGCAGAACAGCGGCTCGGCTGGCACCTTCGAGTACCTCCAGCAGATCGACCCCGAAGGGCTCGGTCGCGTGCGCGACGGCATCACCTATGCCAACTCGACCGAGGAGGCGATCGAGATGGCCTTGAGCGCCGACAACACGGCAACCTTGTTCGTGCAGTTCCCCGATCCCAAGAACGATCGCTTCAAGTCGATCATCGACAAGGGCGGCAGCGTGGTGCCGGTGATCGACCGCAACATCCTGCGCCAGGAGGTCGATGGTCAAAAGGTCTACTTCGCCGATGAGACCGAGATCGCGCTGCCGAAGTGGAACAAATCGGCGAAAAAGGTCGTCACCGCCTGCACGCCGATGCTGCTGTTCACGGGTGCGCCCGAGCGCGTCACCGACGGCAATGCGCGCAAGGACCAGGAGGATCTGGTCCGCACCGTGCAGGCCCTCAAAGTCGAGGACCTGGCGCCCAAGCTCGGCTTCCTCGCCGGCCTCTGGAGGAAAACCAAGGCGCTCTCCGCCAAGAGCGTCGAGAAGATGGTCGAAGTCTCGGAGCAGGCGCGCGAGGCCGCCAAGCCGATGATGGAGAAGGCGATGGAGCGCGCCAAGGAGATGAAGGAGCAGGCCGAGAAAGCCGCCGGCGACCTGATCGAGAAGGCCAAGGACGCGACCCAGACCGACGGCAGCTCCAATTGACAACGAGCGCAAGCTCGGCGGAAGAGACGAGGGGCGGCTTGGCCGCCCCTTTTCACGCCGATCTGGGGAGCCACACACATGACCGGACCAAAGCGACTTTCGGGCCGCATCGCGCTCATCACCGGCGCGTCGCGCGGGATCGGCCGCGCGGCCGCGCTCGCCTTCGCAAGTGAAGGCGCGCATGTGGTGCTGGTCGCGCGCACCAGGGGCGGGCTCGAGGAAGCCGATGACGAGGTGCGCGCCCTCGGTGGCACGGCAACACTCATCACCTTGAACCTCGCCCAGGGCGACAAGGTCGACGCGCTCGGCCCAACCCTCTACGAGCGCTTCAAGCGCCTCGACATCCTGGTTGCCAATGGGGCGATGCTGGGGCCGCTCTCGCCGCTCAACCACGTGAAGACCGAGGACTGGCAGCGGGTGATCGACGTCAATCTCACGGCCAATTGGCGCCTGATCAGGACGCTCGATCCGTTGCTCAAGCTGTCGGATGCCGGCCGGGCGGTGCTGGTCTCCTCGGGTGCGGCCCAGAGCTGCAAGGCCTATTGGGGACCGTACGCGGTTTCCAAGGCCGGGCTGGAAGCGCTCGCCAGGGTCTACGCCAATGAGGTCGCGAGCACTCCAGTGCGGGTCAACATCCTCGATCCGGGCATCGTGCGAACCGCCATGCGCTCGACCGCCATGCCCGGCGAGGACCCGGCGAGCCTGCCCGACCCGGCCGTGCTCGGCCCGATCCTCATCGCCATGTCGTTGCCGGACTACAACGACAATGGCACGCGGGTGCGCGCCGTGGAGCATCCCCTCTACCGGCGCGTGTGATACCCTCGCGGCTCGATCACGGCCTCTCGGGTCTGCCTCTCGAGAAGCCCATCGCCTGAACCCTGCGAATGGACTGTAGGTCGGACTGACCCCGGCCTCGGGCCAGGGGAAGTCCGACGGGTCAGGAGATGTCGGACTTCGCGAAGGGCTTAGTCCGACCTACAGGTGCGAATGTCCCAGTTTCCTCGGACACCCATTCCGGCATGGCCGGTGGGTCTGCCTACCCGGCTTCGCGCTCCTCGTCATGGGCGACCGAGGGCGTCTGCCGGCGGGCCTCCAGATAGGCGAGCTCGAGCAGGATGCCGAGCGCCTTGTGGCCGTTGAGGCGGGCCATGTCCTGCAGCTCGCGGATCATGTCGCTCAGATAGTCCGCGACGTCTTCGCGGGTTGCGGTCGCTTCCCCAACGGGATTGGCATCCGGCCTGGCGGTCGTGGCTGCAGGAGCGGGGGGATCTGATGGGCTGGTGCCATCCTCTCGAAAGGATCCGGGCGCCATGTCATCTCCGTGTGTTCTCAGGGCAATGCAATCTATGGTTGTGTTATCAGCTTGCGGAACGAATGGCGAGTCCGATGTCGGAGCGCTGTGCAGAACCCGGCATGTCCGGCGCGGCCTCGAAACAACGAGCATCACCGAGGAGCGCTCGAAATCCGCCTCAAATGGCTCTAAGCTCACCCGATGACACGAGCGCGGGACTTCCGATGAAATCGCTCAACACCGCTTCACTGACGATCACGCCGAAAGTGCTGCTGAAGGCCTATTCCTGCGGCATCTTTCCGATGGCGGAGAGCGCGGACGACGATCATCTCTACTGGATCGAGCCACAGCACCGTGGCGTGCTGCCGATCGATCGCATCCACCTGCCCAAACGACTGCGGCGCACGCTGCGCCAGGACCGCTTCGAGGTCAGGATCGACAGCGACTACGACGGCGTGATCGATGGCTGTGCCGCCTCGCGCCCCGACCGCCAGACGACCTGGATCAATGGCCGCATCCGCAGCCTCTACCGCGAGCTGTTCGAGGTCGGGCACTGTCATACGGTCGAAGCCTGGAGCGAGGGGCTGCTGGTGGGCGGGCTCTATGGTGTCGAGCTCGGCGGCGCTTTCTTCGGCGAGAGCATGTTCTCCCACGAGCGCGATGCCAGCAAGGTCGCGCTCGCTCATCTGGCGGCCCGGCTGTTGCGGGGCGGTTTCACGCTGCTCGATACTCAGTTCGTGACCGAGCATCTGCGCCAGTTCGGCACGGTCGAGATCGGGCGCGACCGCTTCCAGGAGCTGTTGAAGGAAGCTCTTGGGAAATCGGCCGATTTCGCGGCGCTGAGGCTCGATGCGACCGGAGCCGAAGTGATCGAGATCATCGAGAGCGCGGCACGACGGAGCTGGCGGAGCACGGACAGCGATTGAGCCGAGGCGACTGCTACTGGCGCTTGGCGCGGCGGCGCTTCTTCTTGGTGGTCGTTGGCTCGCTGCCATCCTCGGTCGTCTGGGCTGCTTGGGCGGTCTTCTCGGTAGCACCGGAGCAGCTGGTCAGCCAGACGTCGAACACCGGATGCTCGACCGCATGCAGACCGGGGCTCTCGGCAAACATCCAGCCCGAGAAGATCCGCTCCTCCGTGCCGTCGAGCTTGACCTCCATCACGTCGACGAAGGCGACGGTGTTTGGCGCCTCGGTCGAGGGGCGGCTATAGCAGGCGTACGGCGTGATCCGGAGCGCGCCGAACGGCTCGGTCTTTTCCAGTCCGACCTCGAGCTTGGAGATCCGTGCCGTCACCTTGTCGAGGGCTGCGAACACCGCGACCTGGTTGGTGATCCGCTCGGCCAACGCGAGCCGAGGCAACACCACCGCGGCGAGGCACAGCGCGATCGCCGCCGTAACAAGCACTCTGCCGGTCCGTGCTGCGCGCTGCTGGTTCATCCGTTCACAGTCCCATGGGGGCCGCCGCGGCCGAATCGCGAAGTTATCCCCGCCGTTCCGACGCGCCATAGCATGACGCCGCCGGGACCTGACTGCGGCGCTCTCGCCCGCCGGCGCGTTGCTCCAGCGGTCGGCCAGGAACATGGCGCCATGGTGTCGGAGCCGCTATCCAGTCCGCGCCTGGATTGCGCATGCGGGGCATGCGGACACGTTCTAGCTGCGGCAGGCGGTGTTCGAGGGCGGGTGGTATGAGGTGGTGCCTGGACTCGACCCGGCCTGACAGGCGGGG
>JANNSW010000310.1:0-3784 GCA_031403055.1 Hyphomicrobiaceae bacterium
GCGGCGCCGAGCTGGCGGTGCAGAAGGGCCACACGGCCGGGGTCAGCGCGGTGGCGGTGACGGCGGACGGGGCCCGCATCGTCTCGGGGTCCTGGGACAACACGCTGCGGATCTGGGACGCCGCCAGCGGCGCCGAGCTGAAGGTCTTGCAGGGCCACACGGACCGGGTCAGCGCGGTGGCGGTGACGGCGGACGGAGCCCGCATCGTCTCGGGCTCCTGGGACAACACGCTGCGGATCTGGGATGCCGCCAGCGGCGCCGAGCTGAAGGTCTTGCAGGGCCACACGGGCGGGGTCAGCGCGGTGGCGGTGACGGCGGACGGGGCCCGCATCGTCTCGGGGTCCTGGGACAACACGCTGCGGCTCCGGGACGCCGCCAGCGGCGCCGAGCTGAAGGTGCTGAAGGGCCACACGGGCGGGGTCATCGCGGTGGCGGTGACGGCGGACGGGGCCCGCATCGTCTCGGGCTCGGATGACAACACGCTGCGGATCTGGGATGCAAGTAGTGGTGCCGGGGTGACAGTGCTTTTGGGCCATGATGGCCCAGTCCAAGCAGTTTCCGTGACTGCCGACGGATCGCGCATCGTCACGGGCTCCGTCGATCGAACGGTGCGGATTTGGGACACGTCGAATGGTGTCGAGGTGTCTCGGTTACAGGGCCATGAAGGCGCTGTTAGGTCTGTCGCAGCGACGGCGGACGGGGCACGAGTCTTCAGCGGCTCCGACGACGACACAATCCGGATTTGGGACGCTGCGACCGGCGCCGAGCAGAAAGTCCTGAGAGGTCACAAGAATGGCGTCTACGCCGTCGCGGTAACGGCTGATGGATCTCAGTTGATCTCTGGTTCAGGGGATAAGACAGTTCGCATATGGGACGCTTTTACAGGCGCAGAGTACAAATATTTCAATGTAAAACAAAGTAATGTTGCATTTTCGAATGTCGTGTCGAGTTCTTATAGAGGAATAGAAACTCTTATTAACTCAATTACAGCAGTTGCAGTCACAGCTGACGGTAGAGTACTGATCGCTGGTGTGGCGGACGATACAGCGAGGACCTGGGATATCGTGAGTGGTACCGAGTTGAAGGTACTGAGAGGCCACGAGGGCTGGGTCTCCGCTGTGGCGGTCACGTCGGATGGGGCGCGCATTGTTACTGGCTCGGATGACGGTACTGTGCGGATCTGGGATGCCGCCACAGGAACCGTGCAAAAGGTGCTACGGGGCCATGAGGGCGGAGTAAACGCTGTGGCAGTGATGGCCGGCGGTTACATCGTCAGCGGTTCTCGTGATAACACAGTGCGGATCTGGGACGCCGTCAGCGGGACAGAGTTGAAGGTACTACGAGGACATACGGGCGGCGTGAATGCTGTGGCGGTGATGGCGGATGGGGCGCACATTGTTAGTGGCTCGGATGACCAAACTGTGAGAATTTGGGAGGTGTTTCCGTTCGAACAAGCGTTGGTCGCCGAAGCTAAGAACGTCGTCTTACGCTGCCTGAGCCCCTCCAAACGTCAGAGCGCCTTCCTTACGGCTGTGCCACAGCGTTGGTGTGGCCGAATGGCTAAGTGGCCGTATGATGACGCATCCTTTTTCATTGAAGGAACGCGCCTGCTTAACCTAAGGCTCGATAGTGAGGCCGAAGACCTATTCGCCGACGTCGTTCGGCGCGATCCGACGAACAAGCGACTTGTCGATGGACTCTGGGCTATAGCCTTCATTGGCCGTGGCGAAAAGCCGCTCGACGACGGCAAAGATACCGAAGCCGAGGCCCTGTTCACGAGGGCACTCGCGCACGATCCGAGCGCAGCCAAGCGCATCGATGCGCTCTGGGCCACGGCCTTCATCGACCGCGGCAAGACGCTGCTCCACGAGGGCAAGGACGCCGAGGCCGACGCCCTGTTCGCCAGCGCGCTCGGGCGCGATCCGACGGCCGGCAAGCGCATCGACGGCGTCCGGGCCACGGCCTTCATCGATCGCGGCGAGACGCTGCTCGGCGAGGGCAAGGACGCGGAGGCCGAGGCCCAATTCAGCAAGGCGCTCACGCGCGATCCCGATGCAGGCCAACACATTGTCGAGGCTCGAGTGACCGGCTTCATCGGTCGCGGCGAGACGCTGCTCGGCGAGGGCAAGGATGGCGAGGCGGACGCCCTGTTCGCCAAGGTGCTCGATCTCGATCCTGCCGCGGGGAAACGCATCGTCGAGGTTCGTGCGTCCGGCTTGGATGGCAGGGCATGGAAGCTTTGGCTGGACGGCAAGTCGGCCGAAGGTCTGCCGCTAGCCGAGGAGGCCGTCACGCTCACACCCGACAACGCCAGCGTCCACAACACGCGCGGACAGATCCATCTCGCGCTCGACCATGTCGATCTGGCCTTGGCGGATCTCGATCTCGCAATTGCACTAGGCTACGAGGGTCCCAGTGCCTTCTACGCCCGTGGCCGCTGCCACGAGCTGAAAGGCAACATCCCCGCCGCCCTCGCCGATTACCGCAAAGTGCTCGAGCTGGAAGCCACCAATGACTTCCGCCGCTCGATGCAGGAGAAGGCCAAGGCCCGCATCGCGGCGCTGACGAGGCGTGTAGGCTGGCGCTGAGCCCGCCATCGGCGGGCGAAGCCCAGCGGCGGGATGGCATGCCGCGGGATGCTGGGCTTCGGCTGGCGAAGGGCCAGCCTCAGCACCAGCCTACGCCGCACCGCAAACCAAATCCCGCAAAACTAATCCCCGCGCCCCGAGCCTGCCCCATACTCCTCCCGTACCACCTGCGAGGGGTCGCGCTTCTAGAGGCGTCTGATCGCGATAGGCGGGACCGGCGCTTGGGCGTGGCCATACGCGGGCCGCGCCTGAGGGGCCGCTTCGTCCGCCGGCACCTCGGCGGAGGCGATTGCCCCGAGCGTCTCCTCGTCGAGCTCGTCGGTGCGGCGCACCACGCGCCCCTTCAGGATCGTCTCGAAGAGGTGGGCTGAGAGCAGCACCGTGTGGTCGCGGCCGTTCTTCGTCACCGTGACCGGCTCCCGCTGCGCCAGGTCCTGGTAGCGCCCGACGTGCTGCTGGAACTCGGTCGAGGAAACGCGCATGGGTCGGCTCCGGAGGTGCAAAACTTATCCATTCTAGATAGTGTCAAAAGCGCGCCTTTGTCAAACTCCCCCTCACGGCCCCCTGACGAACCGCCAGTATTTCCCCGCTGCCCCTTCGGCCGCCTTCAGCGATGATCGCGCGCCGGGGCGTTTGCGGTCGTGGATCAGCTGGAAGATGTCGGCCACGATCGACCTCGATTCCGCGTAGTCGGCGTGGCCCACGAAATCGGTCTCGACGTCGCTCGAGCTGGAAGCCACCAATGACTTCCGCCGCTCCGCCCAATCCAAGGCCCGCATCGCGGCGCTGACGGCGGCGGGGACGCGTTGATGCGCCACCGCAATCCACTACCCCCGACCCCCCGAACCATGCTACGCGAGCGCAACTCTATTTCCCGCACCGCAACAAAGGCCGCCATGGACCTCCGCAATATCGCCATCATCGCCCACGTCGACCATGGCAAGACGACGCTGATCGACGTGCTGCTGCGCCAGTCTGGCTCGTTCCGCGACAACCAGAAGGTCGCCGAGCGGATCATGGATTCAAACGAGCTCGAGCGCGAGCGCGGCATCACCATCCTGGCCAAGTGCACCTCGCTGGTTTGGAAGAGCACCCGCATCAACATCGTCGACACGCCGGGCCACGCCGATTTCGGCGGCGAGGTCGAGCGCATCCTCAACATGGTCGATGGCGTGATCGTGCTGGTCGACGCCTCC